>JAADIB010000344.1 GCA_013151565.1 Chlorobiota bacterium | reverse complement strand
CTTTTCACCGAAGCCGAACATTTTACTGTACTTGTATAAATTATCAATTCCCACTTTTAATATTAACTGATAGAAATAGGTGTTGCATGATCTTTCGATTGCTGAAACCATATTCACCAAGCCGTGGTGATGTGTACACTTAAAAAAGCGATTCCCGTATCTGAGTCCGCCTTTACAGTTGATAGTAAAACTTGGAGAAACAATATTCTCCTCCAGAGCAGCTATAGCGATAAGCATTTTAAAAGTTGAACCGGGAGGATTACGCATCATAGTTGCACGATTAAAAAGCGGTTTGTTTGGATCATTCGAAAGTGTATCCCAGTAATCACTGGAAGTAACAGAAGCAAACTTTGAAAGGTCATATTCGGGAGCGCTTACAAAGGCAAGTATTTCCCCAGTCGATGGTTCAATTGCCACAACCGATCCGGTGTATTCCGTAAAAGCTTCTTCGGCTGCGGTCTGTGCATTCTTGTCAAGTGTCAGAATAAGATCGTTACCTTTCACCGGCGGAATATCTTCCTTTCCTCCTTCATACCTGCCCACAACCTTCTGCCTGGAATTAACAATATAGAACTCTTTTCCTTTAGAACCTCTGAGATATTTTTCATATGATTTTTCAATTCCGCTCGCACCAACGTAATCTCCCATCGAATAAATATCCTTACTCTTTTTTAATGCCTTGTGATCAATTTCTTTAGTATATCCGAATGCATGTGAACTCATCACTCCGAATGAATAATCCCTCTGAGTCTGTACCGTATAATCAACTCCCGGCAATTCATCTTTATTCTCATCAATCCAGCTAATAACATCATAGCTTACATTTCTTAAAATATTTCTCGGGGAGTATCTTGAATATTTCCTATTCTTCCGTAAGATCAAATCAATATAACCGGAATCAACTCCGAGAACCGTTTCTATTTTCCGAGTGTTTTTCTTGTCATAACTATCGGGAGTGATCCGAAGAATGAATGAAGCTTTATTACCAACAAGGATATTGACATTTCTATCGTATAAAATTCCCCGCGCCGGAGAGATAACCACGGTTTTAATACTATTCTCATTCGATTTTTCTTCGTACTTATCCCTATTTAAAAGCTGCATTCTCACCAGTTGAAAAACCTGAAGTGAGAAGAACCCAATTATAATAAAGAAAACGATCTGTCTCCTTAATGGCGAGCCAAAATAATTTTCATCCATTATTTCTTCCTCACTAATAATGAATAAGCTAATCCTATAAGTGATGTGAAAGCAGCAGGAAAGATTCCATTCGTGAATATTAGGGATAGTATGTTTATTTCAACTTCTGCCGAACCCAGGAACGCATAGAAAAAAGAATCAATTAAAGAAGAAATAAAGATTATTGATGCAAACAAAAGAGAGTTAGAGAATATATCTTCCTCATCATCTTTATGGAAATACCCTGCAACAAACCCGGCGAGTGTTTTGGCAAACATAGCACTTCCCAACAAACCGCCTGAAAACAGATCAAAAAGAAATCCAACAACAAATCCAAAGAATGTTCCTTTCAACTGACCATTTCTCATCGCATAAATAACGACATAAATAACTACCAGATCCGGGATGATTCCTTTAATTGAAACCAGCGGAATCAGAGTCAACTGAAGCGCTATCAGAATTAAAACTATTATGCCAGATTTTATAATATGCTGCAGCATTTAATCCTTCAGTAAGTTTAGTTCAAGACTATCAATTTGTTTGCTTTTAACTTCTTGCAGAACAAAAATATTCTTTACTGTTAATACATCAACAAAAGGTCTAATTATTACATTGCTTAATATTCCTGAAATATTTGATTCTTTTTTTACAACCAATCCCACAGGAATTGACGGCGGAAGTATAGAACTCAATACCGAGGTTACAACGCGATCCCCTTTGTCAATATCTGCTGTCGTAGGAATATTATGCATCACTAAATTTTGTCCATCCCAAAAAATTATACCGTCAATATTGCTTCTCTGAATCGTGCCCGAAATTCTGAATGAAGTATTATGCAAAGTTCGTACTAAAGAGAAATTCTCCTCGGTATCGGTTACAATTCCAACAAGTCCGTCATTTGTTATAACAGGCATACTTTTATAAACACTATCACTTATACCGGCATTGATTATATAGTTGCCCTGTATATTGGAAAAATTCTTGGCAACAATCGTAGAAGGAAAAAGTTTACTGCTTACTTCTTCTTTATAACCAAGAAGTTCTTTAAGCTTTTTATTTTCAAGTGCATATTCTCTAACTCGATTCAGTTTCAGCATTAGCTCAGCATTTCTCTTCCTCTGTTCTTCAAGTTCATCGGAACTTTTAAATATATCACCGATAGAAGAGGAAGCATTTGTAAGAATAGCAAATGTAGCAAACGCATACGACTTGATCTTTTTAACTTCGGTATTTTTATTTTGAGGCAAGAGAATGAGTGAAATGAGTAGAAGAACAGCTAGAACAATGTACTCTTTTAATTTATTAAATAACTTCCTTAAAAATAATTCCATTAGTAACTTCTTTTACGTATAAATACCTTCGAATATTTATGGATATTCTCAATTGTTTTCCCTGTGCCTCGTACTACTGCTGTCAATGGATCTTCTGCAACATGCACGGGTAAGTTTGTTTCCATTTTTATCCTTTCATCCAAGCCTTTTAACAATGCGCCGCCGCCGGTGAGTATAACGCCTCTGTCAAGTATATCCGCTGATAGTTCCGGAGGTGTTCTCTCCAAAGTCTGTTTGATCGATTCAACTATCTGTGTTACGTTCTCATTAAGGGCTTCCCTTATTTCAACTGAACTTACTTCTGTTGTTTTGGGAATACCGCCGACGAGGTCACGACCTTTTACTTGAATTGTCACTTCCTCTTTCAGAGGCATTGCAGAACCGACTTCGCATTTGATTTTTTCTGCTGTACGTTCACCGACTAATAAATTGTAATTCTTTTTAAAGAATTGAAGTACGGCATTATTCATCTCATCGCCGGCTATTCTGACCGATTCCTGAGTTACTATTCCGGCTAAAGAAATAACAGCAATCTCAGTTGTCCCGCCACCTATATCAACAATCATATTTCCTTCAGCAGCTTCAACATCAATACCAACGCCAATAGCAGCCGCCATCGGCTCAAAGAGAAGATGAACTTCTTTAGCTCCCGCATGTTCAGCGCTATCCCTCACAGCTCTTTTTTCAACTTCAGTAACGCCACTCGGAATTGCCACAACTACTCTTCTGCTCGAAAATGCCCCGGTGCTGACTTTTTTTATGAACGCTCTGATCATTCCTTCTGCAATTTCAAAATCGGCAATAACTCCGTCGCGCATTGGTCTGGAGACTCTTATCTCCCTGTGCTCGCGTCCCTGCATCATTTTTGCCTGGTTACCGATTGCAATAATTTTTTTTGTATTGTTATCAAATGCAACAATCGAAGGTTCATTCAGAACGATCCCCTTTCCCTTAACTACGATCAGCGTATTCGCAGTGCCAAGGTCCATTGCAATGTCAGTTGAAAAAAAGTCAAAAAATCCCATAAGTTTCCTTAATGTTTAAAATTCCTAATACCCGTAAAAACCATCGATATATTATTTTCATTTGCGGCATCAATAACTTCCGAATCTCTGACCGAGCCGCCGGGTTGAATAACAGATTTAATTCCATTGTTCACTATTTCCAATAACCCGTCTGAGAAAGGGAAAAATGCATCAGAAGCGGCAACAGCGCCTTCCAAATTGTGTCCATGTTCGGCAGCTTTCATAGCAGCAATTTTTGCAGAATCTATTCTGGACATCTGTCCCGCACCGACTCCCAAAACCTTTTTATCTTTCACGTAAACAATTGTATTCGATTTTGTATGTTTACAAATTATCCACGCAAACTTCAAGTCTTCAATTTCTTCATCCGTAGGCTGTTTATCCGTTACGGTTTTTAATTCAAGTTTATCAACCGAAGAATCGTCAACAGATTGAGCAAGCAATCCCCCCGGAATATTTTTAACCGTATAATTTGTGGTTTCATCTTTTTTGATTACTCTAAGTAATCTTCGGTTCTTTTTCTTCTTCAATATTTCAAGAGCGTCGGGATCATAATCCGGTGCTACAATAATTTCTAAAAATATTTCGTTCAATTTTTCCGCAGTTCCTTTATCCACAGTTGTATTGAATGAAACAATTCCTCCGAAGGAAGAAACAGGGTCACCGGATAAAGCTTTTACATAAGAATCTAAAACGTTAATACCAGTAGCCGCACCCGCTGCATTTGTATGCTTGATTATCGCGCATGAGATCGGATCCATTTCATTTACCAAATCCACAGCTGCCATAAGATCAACGATATTGTTGTATGATAATTCCTTCCCGTGAAGCACTTCAAAGTAATCGTAAAAATCCCCGGCAATAAAAGCTTCCTGATGAGGATTTTCTCCGTAACGTAATTTCTTCTTGATGGGATAGTTATATCGTATTGCAGTTTTTTCTGTCTGGAAATGTGATTCAAAAAAATCGGCAATAACCGTATCGTAAAAAGATGTGTGCGCAAAAGCTGCCGAAGCCAATTCCTCTCTGGTCGTTTGACTAACTTCACCAGATGATAATTCCTCAACAAAAGAATCGTACTGCGATGGATTGGTTAATACGGAAACATACTTGTAATTTTTTGCCGCAGCTCTTATCAAACTCGGACCGCCGATATCAATATTCTCAATCTTCTCAGCAAGACCGATATCTTCCCTCTTAACAACTTGTGGAAACGGATAAAGATTTACACAAACAATATCAATTGGGTTAACAGAGTTCTGTTCGGCTTCCTCTTGGTCAGAAGGGTTATCTCTGCGCATTAAAATTCCACCGAAAATTTTCGGCTGCAGAGTTTTAACTCTACCGGAGAATATCTCAGGGAAAGAAGCGAAGTCCTCAACCCCTACGCAAGTAATACCTGATTCTTCAATTACTCTGGCTGTATTTCCAGTAGCTAAAATTTCATAATCTAATTCATTCAGCTTTCTTGCAAATTCTACAATTCCGGTTTTATCGGAAACACTTAACAATGCAATTTTTTTCAATCTTATCTCTTGGCTAGTTTTGTATGATTACTCTATTACCTTTAACTATAACTTTGTTCTCTGCAAATTTCTCTATCACTTCCGGCAAAATCTTATGCTCAACTTTCAATACTCTCTCGGCAATTTCTTCTGGTGACTGAACGTCGCTGATATCCACAATTTCCTGAGCAATAATCTTGCCATTATCGTAAATCTTATCAACAAAATGTATAGTTGCACCGCTTACTTGGCACGATCGATTGAAGACGGCTCTATGAACATTTATTCCATACATCCCCTTCCCACCGAAAGAAGGAAGAAGCGCCGGGTGAATGTTTATTATTCTACCTTCGTACTCATCAATAACTTTATCCGGAATTTTCTTTAAGAATCCCGCCAGTACAATCAGATCGATTTCAAACTCTGAAAAAATCTTCAATAATTCTTCATAATCCAGATATCCTGATCTTGATTTTTCAGCAACAGAAAATTTCGGAATATTGTACTGATCAGCAATTGCAAATGCAGGGCAATCTATCTTATCACTTACTATTCCGGCTACCGAAATGTTATTAGAAATCGTATTCAGAATCGCTCTCAGATTCGAGCCTCTCCCGGATACAAGTATTGCAATCTTATACATTTAATAATTTTTATTTTATCGTAAAAAGATAATCAAATGAGGTAATAAATTCAATTTAATAAGTGCTATAAGGTAAATATTACATCAATTTTTCAACGAATTTTCCTTCTCAGCTTCGATTTTAGGTTTACCAGGTGTCTCATGAGCTTATTATTGGATTCATCGATATAATCGAATGACAAGTCTAAATATTTTTGAGACGACTTATAATCGTTTTCGGCATACTTTATTTCTGCTAAAACCAGAAAATATTCTGCTCTAAAACTTGAAGAACTTAATCGCAGATCATCTTGAAAATTTTCAATTGCCGATTCTGCATACTTGATTTTATCTAAAGACAGAAGCGATTCTGCTTCAAGAATTTTGAGTTTAATCAAACTATTATAATCCAGTTTGGATATATTAACTTCCACAATTGTGTTCAGCGATTTTTGATACTTTCCGCTTGCGAAATAATTTTCTGCTAGGATTATATTTCGGTCATTCTCAGTAAAAATTTTATCGTAAAAAAGGTAGCTGTCATTTTTAGCTTTCTGATCTTCTGGAATATCCAAATTTCCATTGCGGGCAAGGATAAAATATTTTTTCGCAATCAGACTATCGCCCAGCATTACATAGCTTAACCCGATTTTCAAATGAGCCAAACCAGTGTAGTCAATTGATTTGGTTGTACGAAGAAACTTATCATAAATACTTATCGCTTTATTAAAGTCATTCTGTTTGAATGTAATTTCCGCTTTGAGAAAGATTGAGAACGAAGTTGTCTGACTGAATTTTTTGTTATTCAAATTAATTATTTCTGTTAAAATTTTATCAGCTTTTTCCAATTCACGAGTATCAATCAGAAGTATTGCATATTGATAAAGAAATAAAATATTGTTAGGATATTTTTCTATAAGATAATCAAGATAGATTTTAGCACTGTCATACTCGGCATTGTATTCGGTATAGATCTTTGATAGATGATAAGCCGCTTCTGTTTTAGACGAACTTCCTTTATCATAAGCAATTTTGATGAATCGTAATCCCTTTTCCTTATCACCGGATAATCCCGCAATTGAAATTGCCCACCCGAGAAACCCAGGCACAAAACTCAAAGCATATTTGATAGTTCCCAATCCCAAGTAAGAGTCGTAATAATTTTGATCTAGTTCTACCGCATCTTCAAAATAACTTACCGAAGATTTTATCGCCCAGAAAGCATCCATCGAATTTCCTTCTGTTGCGTATAACATCGATTTTAACAAGTAGATATGCCCAATCAAGTTATTGAGTTTTGGGTCATCTTCATCTTTATCATACAGTTTTTCCGCTTTGTTAAAAGCTATCTTACCATATTTTTCATACAAGAATTTATAAGTTGAATCTTTAGAACCCAAGTAGAACCATAAATAATTCTGACTAAGGTAGTGCGAGGCATAAGGAGAATTGGGAAATTTTTCCATCAAATCTTGATACAGATTTTCAGCTTTCTGAAATTCAAATTGATAAGAATACTCACGACCTAATTTCAATAATGAATCAAGCTGAGTATTTCCAGACATTATAGAATTAATGAGAAGAAATAGTGCAGAATATAAATATACTTTCATCCCTAAAGTTTGTTGTCCTTAGTGTGCTCAACGGCAGCTTTGACAAATTCCCTAAATAAAGGATGAGCCTTTGTTGCACGGGATTTCAGTTCAGGATGAAATTGAACAGCCACGAACCAAGGATGATCTTCTAACTCTATCATTTCTACCAATTCCTTATCAGGAGAAAGCCCGCTGATGACAAGCCCGCCTTTCTTCAACTGAGAAAGGAATTTGTTATTCACTTCAAAACGATGACGATGACGTTCGGATATCTTTGCTCGTTTGTATGCTTTGTA
>JAADIB010000151.1 GCA_013151565.1 Chlorobiota bacterium | reverse complement strand
TGTGATTCAGATATCAATTTTGCCCTGCTTTTACCAAAACTGAATATCCCTTTTTGTCCGCCGGGACCACCGCCCTGCATTCTTTTCATGAAAATTACCCACACGCCAATTATCAATATCCAGGGGATAAAACTTATCAGAAGCGTCATCCAATCATTAGATTGCTTAACGAATGTAAACTTAACATTCTTTTCTTTCCAGATCTTAACCTGACCTTGAATAATTGGCTCAACCATAGTAACACGAAACTTGGTTATACTCTTATTATTAATGAATTCTTTCTCTTTCAGTTTGCCTTCAAAAATGTAGATATTAGCTTCATCCTTAAGTATTGTGGCTTCTTTAATTTTATCGGCATTCAATAGCTTTTCATATTCATCAAAATCCAATTCCGTACCGGAACTTTTATCCTCATTCATGAACTGCATAACAATAACAGCAGCAATTATTACTGCTCCCCAGCTTAAAACAGAACGAATAACCTTTGTCCAGTCAAAATCGCCGTCCGGTTTTTGAGGGGGTTTGAATCCCTTCTTTTTCTCAGTATTATTTTTATTGTCCTTCTTTTCTTCAGACATTCCTAATTTATCAAATCCTTCAATCATTTAATTTTACTGCTCCTTTATTCACTAAGTTTATATATCGATTTCAGATTACGATATTTTTGGGCGTAATCCAGCCCGTAACCAATCACAAATTGGTCGGAAATTTCGAATCCAATATAATCAATTTTAACATTATATTTTATACTGTTCGGTTTGACTAAAAATGATACAAACTTAATACTCGCCGGATTATATTCCGAAAGTAATTTGTTTATATAATTGATAGATAATCCAGAATCCACAATGTCTTCTACGATGATCACATTCCGCTCGCTGATATCTGCGTTAAGTTCCTTAAGTATCTTAACATTGCCGGAAGAAATTTTTTCATCGCCGTAACTTGAGAGTTTCATAAAGTCCATTTCGCAATGAATTGTTATCTCTTTCAATAGATCGGACATGAACATAAATGAACCGTTAAGAACCCCGATAAAGATCGGAAGTTTCCCGACATAATCACCCGAAATTTGTTCGCCAAGCTGCTTTACTCTCTCATCAATCTGCTCTGCCGAGATCATCGGAATAAACTTTTCATTACCGACCTGTATAAAATCATCATCGTGAACTACTTTATCCATAATTTCATCGCCTTTTTTGTTCTATTTGAAATTTTTACACTTTCGTCTATTCTATAGCCAGCTACCCAAATTATTCTATTTTTATTAAGCAAAACCAGCCGCTCATTTTTACTCGAAGCCGGAACTTTATTCTCTGTTAAAAAATCGGAAACATTCTTTGTTCCCTTCAGTCCTAACGGATTGAATTTATCACCATGTTTCCATCTTCTTACAACAAGCGGTTCAACAAGATCATCGGCATTAATGAATTCTACATCTTTGGAATTATTATACTGAACTTCATCCAAATTGATTTCCGTACAGCCGATAATTCTTTCGCCATATTTGATTTCAGAATTAAAATATAATTCAATACATGTTCCTAAATTTTCCGCTTTTATTTTTTTTCTTATGAGTAAATACTCCCTTTCACTGACCGCTTCCAGATTTTGCGAGAGATCAACTTTACTTCCAACTTGAAGATCAATTAGATTTTGAACATTTATAAAATCATCGTAATCGATAATTACCGAAAATTTCTCCTCGATACTCCGTCTGATCACTTCACCTATCAAATGATATGGAATTGTTTTGATCTCTTTTGAAATGAGTAATTCAGTATTAATGGAAGAAATGAACTTTGATGCATTTTCTATTACCAGATCGTTTAAAACAAGCTCGGCATTTTTAATGATCTGCGATAACCTTAGAATATTCCCATCAACTTTCGGATTGATGTTCTCCCTTATTTTAGGAATAATCTCGTTACGCAGATAATTACGTTTGAATTCACTCTGTTTGTTTGTTGAATCAACTCTAAAGTCTATATTATTCTCATCCAGATATTCAATTATTTCACTTTTCCCGGCTGATAGAAACGGGCGGATGATATTATTTCTTTTCACCGGGATCCCAGATAAGCCCTTTAATCCTGTGCCTCTGAATAAATTAAGCAAAACCGTTTCCGTATTATCATCCAGATTGTGTGCTGTAACAATTTTATCCGAATTGGAAATTTTTAGATATTCGTCCAATTTTTCATAACGAATATTCCTAGCAGCTTCTTCAATAGAAAGTTTTTCATTTTCAGCTATTGACTTAACATCAACCTTTTTCGAATAAAATTCAATGTTAAGATCATTACATAATTTTCTGCAGAATTTCTCATCACCATCGGATTCATCTCCGCGCAAGGAGTGATTGATATGCAGCGCACAGATTTGGATGTTGTATTTATTTTTGAATTTAGTTAAAAATGTGAGTGCAAAAACCGAATCAGCCCCGCCGCTCAAAGCCAACAGCAGTTTATCATTACTTTCTATCAGTTTGTTATCAGAAATGAATTTGATAATATTTTGCTCTAAAGCGCTCACCCATTCTCGATTATTCAATTATATAAAAAGAAAAAGCCTGAACAATATAATTGTCAGACTTAATCCAAAACTTATACATAAAATCTATCTATTCAATACTTAAAATTTCAAAATTTATAGTACCGGCGGGAACATTTGCTTGTACTATTTCCCCAATTTTTTTACCCATTAATGCCTGACCGACAGGAGAAGTAAGAGCAATTTTTCCTTGATGAAAATCAGCTTCTTCCGGTGATACCAAAGTATATGAAAATTCTTTCTGGTTATTCAGATTTTTCACAACAACCTTAGAAAGAATATGCACCTCATCCTTAGGGAACTTAGATCTATCAATTACCTGAGCGCGTGAAAGGATATCTTCCAATTTGCTGATCTTAAGTTCCAGCAATCCTTGAGCATCTTTAGCCGCATCATACTCGGCATTCTCGGAAAGATCCCCGAATGATCTCGCTTCGGCAATTGTATTCGCCATTTCTTTTCTACCGTTGGTCTTAAGCTCTTTTACCTGGTTTTCAATTTCTATCAGTCTTTCTTTTGTTAAATAAACAAAATTAGCCAAATTGATTTCCTCAAAATTTGTTTGTTTAAAATAAATTACCACTGCTTTTGCAGTGGTGTTGTAAAATTAATAAAATATTGTAAGTTATTCAAGTAAAAGTATTTAACAGATTAAAAGAAAATTGTATTTTACAGAATTTATTTTACAAGTTCATCAATTCTGCAGATGGTATTGAAGTTACAATATCTGCATATTTTTTCTTTTTCATCTAAAAATTTCGTCAGCGGAAAGTTGCCTGCTATTATATTTTCAACAGAATTTTTCACATGCTCCAAAGCAATATCAACAAGTTCATTAAGCGCTGGCGTAGGATCGAAATCTGCTTTTCTGCTTCTGCCCACTGAAACTGAATTTCTACCGAAATATCCTTCTTGAAATTTAAGATTATATATCGACATCGCCTTAGGCAGGTATTCTTCATCGAGTTTTTCGTTCAGTAAAGTTTTAACCGCCCAAATATAAACAGGCAATTGAAGCGAAGTTCCTTTTTCAATTTCTGCTTTTGTAACCTTTCTACTGCCCGATTTATAATCAACCACCTCAAAAGTTTTATCATTTTTATTAACATCAATTCTATCTATTTTACCTCGCAGTTTAATATCACTATAATTCAACGGTTCATCGGAGTATAGCAGTTCATCATGATGCCTGTCTTTTACTCCGAAACTAACTTCAAAATAATTCGGAATTCTGTTTGAATCATCTTCTCTTTCATAAAGTAAAAACTTATAAAGCAGGGAATTTTTTCTCTCGGAATTTATTCCGAAAATTTTCTCTTCTTCAAAAAATGCAAATGGCGAATTGTTTGTCGTTTCCGATACATGTTTTTCAGCAATTCCGAATATCAATTCTTCTGCTATTTTGAAGACTTTATCACTGCAATTTCGTATGATAATATTTTTCTTTCTTATCGCAACATAAAACTCGAAAAGGATTGCGTGAAGCAGCGAGCCGATCTCAACGGCTTCCATCTCCTCATCCGGTTCTTCGATAATTTCAACTTTCAGAACCCGCTCTAAAAAATATCTAAACGGACAAGCAGTGTATGTCTCCAGCTGCGAAATGGAATAAGCCTTTGTCTGCATGTTAAGTAATTCTGTTTTAAGAGTTTCCTCATCCTCGTAATGGTCTGCAAAAAGACTCCCATTATACGGTGACGGAGCTAAAGGATTTTCATTTCTGAACTGATCAACTTCTACAGCTTTCTTCCACTCCTCAATATTAGCTGCGGTCGAGTTATCTTTATTTTTATCAAGAGGAATCTCATTCGTCCAAATATTCCTCTGCAATTCCTCAGCTGAGAAGATCAGGTTATCGTAATCGCTAGAAGTTTTATAACTCATTGCAAAACATTTGTCAAACTCATCCAAGAATGTAGATCTGACAGTTTCTTTTTCCCCTTGTGATGCCGGGTAAGTTAAGTAAAATCCCTTATTCCATGATTTCAATGCCTGATAAAATCTATATCTTTCCTCGTTAAGATGATGACGCTCCTTCTTTGCAAATGATCCCGAGAAAAATATCTCCGGCTGATATTTAGTAGGGAAATCTCCGTCAATCATTCCTCCTAGAAAAGTGTATTTGAATTTCAAGCCGCGTATCTCATCAATGTTTGTAACAAGCACACCATAATCCGATCGCTCTTTGATGTTGAATCTCGCAGTTTGACTTAGTGTTCTAATCCTATCCAAGTAGAAAGTAAGGTTATGTTTTTTATCTCCTTGTTCCGATTCGATAAGTAAAAATATTTCCTCGACAGAATTTATAAACGTTGTCAAACCTTTGATGTCGTTTTCCTTATTCTGGTTTTCGGCATTCAATAACTTCGGTGCAATGTTTAACTTTTGAATTAACTTATTTAATTCATAAACAAATTTCGAAGGAGATAATTTCTTCTGGAATGGGAAAAGATAACTATCTAACTTTTCTAAATCTAGTAATGCTTTCCCATATTTTTCAATTCTAATAGTGTTGTCATTCTCATCAGAGTTTAGTTTAAGATTACCGATCGCATTGATGAGATTAAAATTCCAATTATCTCTGCCGACAATTATTTTAAGATTTTTTGCGGCAAACAAAAGCGCATCAAGATCGAAGTCCTCAATTTCAATGAACGAATTACTTAGCGAGCGCACAATATTTTTATAGTAATAATCATTTTCGGCAATTTCCAAAAAACTGATCATTGCAGTAACCGAGAGCGATTGATCAAGCGTGATCCTATCGGTCAGATTAAACGGTATTCCATAAACGTGAAATATATCCCGCACAAGCGATGAATAGTTATTTATCAAGTTAAAAGTAACACATATCTCATGAGGTTTGGCTGCTTCCGAAAACAGCAACTGCTTAACTTCTTTTGCAATAAACTCAACTTCCTTCTCTCTCGATTTACTTGAAATGCTTATCAGTTTATCTTCAAAACGACCATCCTTCTCCTTCGAATTTTTAAGGAACAATCTGCTCTTAACCGCATCTAGAAAATTACTTTCATACTGTTTTGATTTATCTTCAATTTTTTTAAAACCAAATCGCTGAAGTTTTTCGTAAGTTTCTTCCAGATGGGAAAAGATCATTGGGTTATATGCGGAATAATCGAAGTTGATAAATAGTTTTAAATCCTTAATAAACGATAATTTATTAATGATCGATAGTTCCAGTTCCGTGAATTCATCAAACCCGTTAAAAACAAGAAGTTCAACATCTTTGTACAGTTTCCTAAATTCATCAGAAAAATTTTCGTACTTCAAATTGGCTAAATTCTGATAAACATCGCCCAATTCATAAGCATTCAGTGAAAAACATTTTCTATTGTACTCCTCATAAATATCAGCTATATCCAGCGCCTTTAATTTTTCCGACTTATTTAACTTATTCGCTTCTTTTCTCAGCAGATCGGGACTAATTCCCTCCTCCTTATATTTTGAAATAACATTAACAATTCTTTCGAGTGTGCCGGAAGGAATTGCGCCTTTGTAATTCGTAAAATACTGCATCTCAATTTTCTGCACGCTCTGCTCAATGAAAACAGCAGAAGCAGCTTCGCTCAATTCATGAAACTGAATTGTTCTTTCCAGCAATTTTTTTGAAAGAGTGCCTAGAGTTTCTAACATGATATTTGTGGTAACTTGTCTCGGCGCAAGAGTAATGATCTCCTTTTTTAACGAGCGGAGTTTCCTATTAGTCGGGACAACCAAAAGAAATGATTGCAGTTCATTATCCCTGATCTTTTCATCAATCAGGTTATCAAGATCAATAGATTTAATATTTTCTTTTGTCAGAATCATTGTGCTAAGATAAGATCTCTGTACGAAGAACGAATTTGGTTTTTCAAATCCAGGTTCAGCAATTCAACCATTTCATCAAAAAGTTCTTTTGCGTATTCTCTCGAACCACGCACTACAGTTTCCAATTCAATAAACTGTCCCAAATTTTCAACTGTATCCAAATGTATTCGAGTATCTTTGTACATGTATAATTCACGTTTCTTTATGACCTCTGTTTCAATCGGGAACAAAGATGAAAAAAGAAGTTCTGTTTCCTTTCCTTCAATATACACAACATAATAGTTGCTCCATCTATCTTTTTTCTGCTCTTCCCTGTTATACTTAATCAAACTATAATTGCCGTTTTCTATTCTAAGTTTGAGCAGTCCATTTTCAATCCTATAATAAATATCTTTTTGATTCAATATTTTTTCGAAAGTGGAACTAATTTTTTCTAAAATTTGTTTAATGTTGTGATGATTCTCTACTTTTATTTTTAGTTCTAAATTTACAGCCATGTGATTTCGCTCTATTATTGAAATAAAATTTAAGTGGCAACAAAAAAGTGTATTATTTATAACTGTGAAATTTAATATATTATTAATAATAAAATTAACAAAGAGTTGTTTGTAAGTAAATGAAAAGATTTTTACTAATACTTTTTCTCTTGCCGACATTTTTCTTGTATGCACAGAAAATCGGGGAGATGGCACCGGAGAAACCGCCTGAAAAATTTCCACCCCGTGCTTGGGGTGTGGACCTTTTATTCAGCGACGGCGGCTTTGGAATTGGAACTTTTTACAGACGCTCTTTCAATATTAAACTTACCGGTTTTGTTGACGTTTCATTTTCTGAATCAAAATCTGCACGTGAATTTGAATTCTATGATTATTGGGGCAGACCTATTGTTATTGGGAAAGAGAACAGAGTATTTGTTATCCCGGTAACTGCAGGATTACAGTATCGTCTATTCGAAAAGGAACTGACTGACAATTTGCGTCCTTATATTAACGGTGGAATTGGACCTGTATTTGCAATTTCAACACCTTACCAAGTAGAATTTTTCAACTCTTTTAAATATGCGAAAATTCATCTCGGCATTGGCGGATATATTGGGCTTGGCGCTGATTTCGGTTTGAGTAAAACTAATCTCATCGGATTGAACATGCGTTATCATTTTACCAAATTTCTTACTGAAGGCGTAGAAC
>JAADIB010000091.1 GCA_013151565.1 Chlorobiota bacterium | reverse complement strand
GACCGCACTTTTGATTCTAACAACCAATTGGTTTATATACAGAATCCAATGGAAAGAATGAATGGATTCCTCGGTAAACAAGTATTAATAAACGGCAAGCCTGATTTTAGTTTTCCTGTTTCTTCAAAAGCATACAGATTCAGACTACTGAACGGTTCAAACTCAAGGATTTATAAATTAGCTTGGTCTAACGGTATGCCGTTAACCGTAATAGGAAATGACGGGGGATTATTAGAAAAACCGGTTACGAAAGATTATGTGGTCTTAGGTCCTGCTGAAAGATTGGATATAATTGCTGATTTTTCCGGTATGAAGTTGAACAGTAAAGTAGAGCTCATCAGTCTGCCATTTCCAAATCCGAATATGGGTGGAGGAATGATGATGGGTAGAATGGGAGGTTCATCAGCTCTACCAAACGGAACTAAGTTTAAACTCGCAGAATTTAATATCAATAAAATTATGAATAAAACGTTTATACTCCCTGATAAATTATCTAACATTGAATCCATCAATACATCGGACGCAATTAACATTAACGATCCGCGTAGTTTTAATTTTGCCATGACTAACATGAACTGGACAATTAATGGGCGCACATTTGGCATGACCGACGTTGCTTCCGACGAAAAAGTAAAATTGAACACTACCGAAATTTGGGAGTTTATTAATGGCGGAAGCGGCGGACGACGACAGATGGGGATGGGCAGTATGATGCAAATGCCTCACCCCGTACATATCCACCAGTTACAGTTTAGAATTATTGAAAGAAATATCGATCAAAGTTCTGCTCTATGGCAGAGTCTTAAAGACGGCTTTTTAGATGAAGGGTGGAAAGATACATTTCTTTTGCTGCCTGGAATGAGGGTAAAAATTCTGATAAGCTTTAAAGATTATCCCGGGCTATTTTTATATCATTGTCATAATTTGGAACATGAAGACATGGGAATGATGCGGAATTATTTGATATCAACCTAAAGAACAATTTTACATTAACTTATGAAAGGGGACTATTCAATGGAAGGAAAATCACGAAGAACATAACCATGCAGAAATGAATAACCATGAAATGGATCATTCTCACGAACACATGGATCATGATGCGCATAGTCACGGTAGTGGTTCACATGATGAGCATAAAGGTCATGCTTCTCATCATGAACATATGATTGCAGATTTTAGGAAACGATTCTGGATTTCACTTGCGGTTTCAATTCCAATTCTACTGTTATCACCACTTATCCAGGAGTTTTTGGGATTAGGCACGGCACTTCAGTTCAGCGGAGATAAATATTTATCATTTCTTTTATCCTCATTCGTTTTCTTTTATGGCGGTTATCCGTTCCTAAAAGGAATGATTGATGAAATAAAGAAGAAACTTCCTGGAATGATGACCTTAATATCAGTAGCTATCAGCGTAGCATATTTTTACAGTTCGGCAGTTGTATTCGGACTTGAAGGCAAAGTATTCTTCTGGGAACTGGCAACGTTGATTGATATTATGCTTGTTGGTCATTGGATTGAAATGAAATCTGTTATGGGGGCATCGAAAGCTTTAGAAGAACTTGCAAAACTGATGCCGTCCGATGCACATTTGATAAAAGAAGATGATAATATTGTTGAGGTTCCTCTTTCAGAATTAAAATCCGGCGATAAAGTTTTGGTCAAACCCGGCGAGAAAATTCCGGCTGATGGCGTAACGATCAAAGGAGAAAGTTCAGTTAACGAATCTATGCTTACCGGTGAATCAAAACCGGTTACTAAAAAAACTGGCGATAAAGTTATTGGAGGCGGTATTAACGGCGAAGGTTCGTTAGTTGTCCAAGTTGAAAGAACTGGAAAAGACTCATTCCTTTCCCAAGTAATTGACTTAGTGAAGGAAGCCCAAGAAAGTAAGTCGAAAACTCAAGACCTTGCAAACCGTGCAGCTTTTTGGCTTACGATTATTGCAATTACTGGTGGAGCGGTGACAATGTTTATCTGGCTTGCAGTGATGAATAAAGATTTGGCTTTTGCTCTTGAGCGGACAGTTACTGTAATGGTGATTACGTGTCCTCATGCGTTAGGACTTGCAGTTCCCCTTGTTGTTGCAGTATCCACTGCTATCTCTGCATAGGGCTTGCTGATCAGAAACCGTGCGGCATTTGAGCAAGCTAGAAAATTGGATGCAATTATTTTTGATAAAACAGGAACACTAACAAAAGGTGAGTTCGGCGTTACGGATATTATTTCATTCGACAATAATTATACTCAAGATGATGTATTACATTTTGCTGCATCCGTAGAAAGAAACAGCGAACATCCCATTGCTCAGGGTATTTACAAAAGCACAGAAAATATTTCTGAAGCTTTGGAGTTCAAAGCTATTCCCGGTAAAGGCGCTAAAGCAATTGTAGAAGGAAAAAATGTCGGCGTCTTTAGCCCAGGTTATCTGCGTGAAAATAATATTACATTAAATGATGAAAGAATAGAAAAATTATCGGGACAAGGCAAGACTGTAGTATTTGTACTCGTTGATGAGAAACTAATCGGCGCTATTGCATTAGCGGATATTATCAGAGAAGAATCGAAACAAGCAATTGCAGAGTTTAAGAAGCTCGGTATTAAAACCATTATGCTTACAGGGGATAACGAAAAGGTAGCCAAGTATGTAGCAGATGAACTAGGTCTTGATAGATATATTGCTGAAGTATTACCTGATGGAAAAGCTAAGACAGTAAAGGAAATTCAAAGCGAAGGGTTTGTTGTTGCAATGACCGGTGACGGCGTGAACGATGCACCTGCATTGGCTCAGGCAGATGTCGGCATTGCTATCGGCGCAGGAACTGATGTTGCAGTAGAAACCGCTGATATTGTCCTTGTAAAAAGTAATCCGCTTGATGTCCTTTCAATCATAAAGCTTGCTAAGGCAACTTATAAAAAGATGGTTCAAAATCTTGTATGGGCTACAGGCTATAACTTTTTTGCAATTCCACTTGCTGCAGGTGTACTCTATAGCTGGGGAATATTGCTTAGTCCTGCTGCCGGTGCAGCTTTAATGTCATTAAGTACAGTTATTGTGGCTATCAATGCAAAGATGCTGAAGGTTGATAAATAAAAATTGAAGTAAGTAAATTATATAACAAAGCCTTTGAATAACTTATGCACATCAGTCATTCTTGCCTAGGGCAGGCAGGAATGACTTGATTCTGCAATAGATCCCCGATAAAAATCTCGGGAATAAAAACAATACTAGTCATTTAAAGGCTCCATAACATCTATATCTTAGAAAGGATATCAAAATGAAACGAAGAGAGTTTTTAATAAAAACGGCATTGACAGGTGCGTTTATTGCCGCACCGAAAATTTATCCTGCTGTTAAAGATAATAAAAGTGCTATTGGTACTAACCATTACGCTTTCCTCCTGAGTTACAAACAGGAGAATCTTTGATATTTAAATCATCTAATGTTGAAGTATGGCCTGGGACAACAACTCAGGTAGTTGGAATGAATAATAGCTATCCCGGACCAACAATTAGAGTACAACGGGGAAAAGAATTTTCGGTGCTTTTTGAAAATCAGCACAATGTAGAATCGACCATACATTGGCACGGTTTGTTAGTGCCGGAATTGATGGATGGACAGCCGAAAGATCCGGTTCTTCCGGGAACTAGCTACAGATATTCATTCCCGGTTTTTCAGAGAGCCGGAACATACTTTTATCATTCACACGCTCATCATTATACTGCTGAACAAGTTTATATGGGGCACGCTGGATTTTTTATTATTGAAGATGAAGCAGAGAAGCAATTAGGACTGCCAGCGGGCGAGTTTGATATTCCGCTTCTTATCCAAGACAGACGATCAGTAAATCAGCCGCAGTTTGTGTATTCAACGAATAATCAGGATATAATGCAGGGATATCTTGGTGATCTGCCATTGATAAACGGCACACCTGATGCATACTTTGAAGTTCAAAAAACACTTTACAGATTTAGAATAGTGAATGGATCTAATGCAAGAGTTTATCAATTGGCTCTTTCCGATAATTCTAATTTCCGGATAATTGCTACAGACGGCGGACTGAAGGATGAAGCTGTTGAAGTAAATGAAGCTTTCATTTCTCCTGGTGAAAGAATAGAGATACTCTATGATTTTTCAAGTTTTAATATTGGTGAATCGGTAAACCTTGTGTCGCTGCCTTTCAGCGGTTTTGGAAATCAAGGGACACAGATGGATCTTCTTAAATTCAATATTGTCGGAAACGGAACTTCCGGCGGAACAGTTCCTCAGAATCTGCCGGCAATAGACTATTATGATATCAATTCCGCAGTGAGGACTAGAACTTTTGAGTTAAGTCATGATATGAATAGCGGACCTGGTATGCATCGAATTAATGATTTGACTTATGACATAAACCGTATTGATGAAAAAATACCGCTTAATGAATTGGAAGAATGGAAGTTTGTGAATGTTACCAATAATTTACATCCAATACATATTCACGGAGTAATGTTCCAAGTATATTCAAGAAACGGAAGCACAGTTCTTCATCCAAAAGATAAAGGATGGAAAGATACTGTGCTTGTTGATGCTTACGAAACTGTTCAAGTTTTGATTAAGTTCACCGATTATTCCGGCAGATATCTTTTACATTGTCATAATCTTGAACATGAAGATAACGGCATGATGCTGAATATTGAAATTGATCCGGCTACAAGTGTTGAGGAAGAAAATGCATCACCTGAAGGTTTTGTACTCGAACAAAATTATCCGAACCCATTCAATCCAAGTACAACAATAAAATATTCTGTCCCATCTGTAGAGCGAGATTTATCTCGCACAAGTAGGAGCGAACTAAAGTCCGCTCTACAAAATGTAACTTTAAAAGTTTACGACATACTCGGTAAAGAAGTTGCAACGCTCGTAAATAAACAGCAATCTCCGGGTAATTACTCTGTTGTATTCAATGGTTTCAATTTACCAAGTGGTTTGTATGTATATAAACTTCAAGCGGGAAAATTCAGTGCAGTGAAAAAGATGATGCTGCTCAAATAATTTATGCAATGCAATAATATTTATGTTATAAAAACGAAATGTTAGGAATGGTTTAAATGAAAAAATAATAGTTATCTTTTTTGCAATCACAATACAACATGGAGAAGTTGTTTTTTGTTACCGAGCTGGTTATCAATCTTGAACTAAATGTAACAACATTTTTTCACCTTACGCTTAGAGCTTCATACAGATTCATATAAATAGTACAAATTATCAAACAACTTCGGATGAGAATGTTACCAGCTTTACAGCGATTCAGAGTGAATAAGGTAATAAAAAACAACGCTTTATGGGTGTAGTAAAAGATATTTATCCAGTTATATTTGTACAAACTGTTGTAGAACAGATTACTAATCTGTTTTACAAAAAATTCGTCTCTGAATTGTTGATGTTGATAAGGAAAATTGACATTATGACTAATTATACATATATTTATTCTAACAATTTTATAATAGTAAAGTAATATAAATGTTAAAGAAAATTATTAAAAATAAAAAACATGTGAAGATGTGTCGTTTTATGAAGTCTTGCACCTGTTGTAATATAATTTACAGGAACTAACGCTTATGTAAAGCTGACATTTATAAATAATTGTAATAATAAAATTTAAAACCTCAGCAGATTAAGCTGAGGTTTTTTTTTACGAAGTAGAGAATTAGGAGACAAATGAAGATAATAGTAAATAATGAAATTCAAGAATATAG
Organism: Chlorobiota bacterium; assembly: GCA_013151565.1. GTDB lineage: Bacteria > Bacteroidota > Ignavibacteria > Ignavibacteriales > Melioribacteraceae > SZUA-22. The sequence goes on along the minus strand of JAADIB010000091.1, from coordinate 7,166 downwards.
CGAAGCAATCAATTTAACTGACCTATTAGTCAAAAATAATGTCGAAAATCCAGATATGGTCGCTGTGCAACTTAACGGAGAATTTGTGCAAATAGAAGAATTCTCATCTACAAATCTAAAAGATAATGATATAATTGATTTCCTCTTTTTTATGGGGGGAGGATTATTTTAAATGAAAAAGTTAGGAGTAGCTACTAAAGCAATTCATTCTGATTTTCTGAAAAAAGATCCGCACGGTGCAATGCACATGCCTGTTTATGATAGCGTATCATTTGAATTTGAAACTGCTGAAGAAACCGCAAAAGCTTTTGAAGGTAAAAGAGCAGGGCATGTTTATTCTAGAATTACAAATCCAACGGTCGAGAATTTTGAACAAAAAATTAAAAATATTTCTAGTGGATTTGGAGTGTTAGCAGTCTCCTCTGGAATGGCGGCTATTTCAAATTTAATTTTAGCAATTGCTGGTTCCGGCGATAATATTATTACTACAAAACATCTTTTTGGTAATACACTATCTTTGTTTGAGCGAACATTGAAATCTTGGGGACTCGAAGTTAAATATGCTGATTTAACAAATCCAAATTCACTCTCAGATATTATCGATTCAAACACGCGTGCGGTTTTTCTGGAACCGATTACAAATCCTCAATTAGAAATTGTTGATATGAAGGCACTATCTAAAATTACAAAGAAGCATAATATCCTTTTAATTGCAGACACAACAATCACACCACCATATTTATTTGACTCCAAAGAATTTGGAGTTGATGTTGAAGTTATCTCAAGTACAAAATATATTTCAGGCGGAGCCACTTCAATTGGAGGAGTAATTATTGACAACGGAACTTTTGAGTGGAAATATAATCCTAAACTAGCCGAGGATGCAAAGAAAATTGGTCCATTTGCATTGATATCCAAATTAAGAAATGAAGTTTATAGAAATCTTGGTGCTTGCTTATCACCGCACAATGCATATTTACAAAGCATTGGTCTTGAAACACTAACATTACGAGCTGATAAATCTTGTTCAAACACACTTGTTCTTGCTAAATATTTAGAAGATAATAGTAAAATTGATTGCGTACATTATCCCGGTTTAGAATCATCAAATTATTTTGATATTGCAAAGAAGCAATTCCCAAATGGTGCAGGCGCTTTAATGACATTCGATTTAAGTTCAATTGAAGAGTGTTTTAAGTTTATGAATAAGTTAAGTCTAATTAGAAGAGCAACAAATCTAAATGACAATAAAACATTAATTCTTCATCCGGGTTCAACAATTTTCTGTGAGTTTAGTAAAGAACAGAAAGATGAAATGGGTATTCGCGATACAATGATTAGACTTGCAGTTGGCATTGAAGATGTTGAAGATTTAATTTTTGATATTGAACAAGCGCTAATCCCAAAGAACGGAATGTAAAGGAGGTATTGTGATTGATTTTACAGAGGAACAATTAGAAAGATACAGCAGACACATAATTCTTTCCGATGTAGGAATTGAGGGACAAGAAAAAATTATGCATGGCAAGGTTTTAATAGTTGGTGCCGGTGGACTTGGTTCTCCTGTAGCTTTGTATTTAGCTGCAGCAGGTGTAGGAACCATTGGTATTATTGATGGAGATGTAGTTGATTTAACAAATTTACAAAGACAAATTATTCACTTTACAAAAGATTTGAATAAACCAAAAGTAGAATCTGCCAAGGAAAAAATGCTGGAAATAAATCCTGATATAAGTGTAAAAACATACAAGAAATTGGCAACTGCTGAAAATATTATAGATATAATTAATGATTATGACTTTGTAATAGATGGTACGGATAATTTTTCCGCAAAATTTTTAATAAATGATGCATGTGTAATTGCTGGCAAACCTTTTTCTCACGGTGGTATTTTAAGATTTGACGGACAAACACTTACAGTTATTCCTGGCGAAACAGCTTGTTACCGTTGTGTGTTTCACGCACCACCTCCCGAAAATGCAGTCCCATCATGTAGTCAAGCTGGTGTACTCGGTTCAATTGCTGGCATGCTTGGAACAATTCAAGCTACAGAAGCTCTTAAATATTTTACTGGTATTGGAGATTTAATTACGAACCGATTATTATCGTTTGATGCAAAAAGTATGAATTTTAGAAATGTACGTTTTAAAAAGAATCCAAAGTGTACAGTATGTGGAGATAACCCTAAAATTACCAGTTTAAAGGAAGAAGATTATATTCCTCCAATATGTGAAATTACAAACTAAAGGAAATGATGAACAATATAGAAATTGAAAAGAATATTTATGAAGATATAATTTCACATTCAAAGGAATTATCTCCAATTGAAGCGTGTGGTTATTTAGTGGGAAGTGAAAATATTATTACTAAAATTTTTCCTATGAAAAATATGGACCAAAGTGAAGACCATTTTACATTTGATCCCGCTGAACAATTTAACGTATTAAAAATGACAAGAGAGCAGAATCTTTCTATTCTATCAGTTTATCATTCACATCCAATTTCAGCTCCAGTATTATCGCAGGAAGATTTACGATTGCTCAACGATCCCAAAATGGTTTACATTATCGTATCTTTAGAGAATAATGAAACAAATGTTAAAGGATATAGAATAACGAGAAATGGTTCTACCGCAGAAATTAATGAAGTAAAATTAAATATTATCAATAAGTAAAGGATAAGTAAATGTTAACTTTTTATGATATTCCAGAATCACTAACAACTGAACATAAACAACTTGAAAAAGATATAGCAGGATTCCTTGATGGTTCAATAAATCCAGTAAAATTTAAAGCCATACGAGTAGCATTCGGAATTTATGAACAAAGACTTGCTAACACTTATATGATTAGAGTACGGTGCGCTGGTGGAGGTATTACACCTTTACAATTAAAAAAAGTTGCTGAACTTGCCAAGACTTATGGTAGTGGAGAAATCCATTTCACAACTCGTTCCGAAATTCAATTACATGGAGTTCTTATTGAAAATATAATGACTGTCTTAAGAGAACTCAAATCTTTTGGATTAAGTACACGTGGCGGCGGCGGAAATACTGTTCGTAATATTCTCTGCTCAACAGATTCAGGTATTACCCAAGATGAAATATTTGATGTTGAGCCATATGCAATTGCACTTACATCACGTATGATGGCTGAATCAGATTCTTGGAATCTGCCACGAAAATTTAAAATTGCGTTTTCAAATAATAGAAAAGATACAGCCTACACTCAGGTAACGTGCCTTGGTTTTGTTGCTAAAATTCTTGACGGTAAAAAAGGGTTTGAAGTTTATTGTGCTGGAGGTATGGGAGCAAATCCAATTTTAGGAAATCTTCTTTTTGATTTTGTTCCTGAAAATAAAGTGTATCACATAACCCGTGCTTTGAAAGTAATGTTTGATAAACATGGTAATAGACGGAGCAAAAATACAAGTCGAATTAAATACCTATGGAAAAAACTTCAGCGTGAAGAATTCATTCAATTATTTGAAGAAGAATACAATAAAATTAAAGATGATGATTCGTTGTCTCTTGATTTGCAACCTACTCCGAATGAAGCAAAAGAGACTTCATTACCTATAGAAATTGTTAGTGGAGAAAATTTTGATAAGTGGAAAGAACGATATGTAACTTCTCAAAAACAAAGCGGACTCTCTTCCATCTTTGTTTCTTTAAGATTAGGTGATTTGCTTTATCAAGATGCAGTTAAACTCACAAATTTTCTAAGTAATTTCGGCGAAAATAATATTCGCTGTGAAAGGAAACAAAATATTCGACTTAGAAATATTCCAGAAAAATATCTTGGTAACGCATATAATCTAATAATGGGATTAGAACAAACACTTTCTCATTTACCCAAAATTTTTGCCGAGATGGTAAATTGTACCGGGGCGCAAACTTGTAAACTTGGTATTTGTTTACCAAGAGGTTTATCTGATGCAGTGCGTGATAAATTAATCACTAGTGATCTTAATTTGGAAAATGTAAGTGATCTTAGAATCCACATATCTGGCTGTCCAAATACATGCGGACTTCATCATATTGCAGATTTGGGATTTTTTGGAAAAGTGGGCAGAAATGGTGGTTACATGTATCCATCATATAATATACTTGCTGGTGGAAATACTAATGAAGCTGGTAATACAATTTATGCACAGCAAGTAGATGAAATTTCTGCAAAATTTATTCCAGATTTTTTACATGATTTTCTTAAAGTTTATAGTGAAAAGAAAGATGAGTTTAAAACATACCAACATTTTTTAGATGATTGTGGAAGGGATTTAATCACAATACTTTGTGATAAATATCGTGAAGTTCCAACATTTGAAGAAGATAGTAGCATATATATTGACTGGGGTGCTAGTAAGCCTTTATCCTTAAAAGAAATTGGAACAGCTGAATGTTCTGCTGGAATGTTTGATATGATTAACGTAGATAAAAAGATAATTAAAGATACTCAAAAATTACTCACTGATTCAATTACAACTGGAGAGAAAGAAAATTATCTTTATATAATACTTCACTCAGCATGCCGAATGCTTTTAGTTACACGCGGTCTTGATGCGAAAACTGATAAGCAAGTGTTTGAAATGTTTATGAAGCATTTTGTGACAACAAATTTAGTAGATTCATCATTTATGGACGTTGTTGTTTTAGGCAAATTAGGGTTAAAGAGTGAGCTATTTTCGCATGAAGATCATATTAACGAATTGGCTAAAGCGGTAAATGATTTATATTCCAGCATGGATGATTCTTTGCGATTTAATAAAGCAAAAAAAGAGGAAGAAGAGCCGGTGGCAATACAGGTTGAGAATGTAAAAGACTTCCGCGGTGTAGCATGTCCAATGAATTTTGTAAAAACAAAAATGGAACTTTCAAAGATGCAAGTCAGCGAAAAATTGGAAATTCTACTTGATGATGGAGCGCCGATAGAGAATGTACCGCGTTCAGTCCAATCCGAAGGACATAAAATACTTGAAAAAGAAAAGGATGGTGATCATTGGAGGGTTTTGATAGAGAAAGTGTAATTTGAATAAAAAATATTATTTGGAAGATTTGAACATGTTAATTTTTTTTATTGATTCATAAAACCTTATATAATATGAACCACTCTATGAACAATCCAAGAACTTTTATTTTTGCGATTAATTGAAAAGGCTATTTTAGTGCTACTAGTGTCTGAGAGCAATATACTATCAACTTTAAGTGTTATCATTCCATTTGTTTATGCACGAGATATCACAAGATGGCAGAATAGACCTTCTTCAATTTTATTATAACCAATATGATCGTTTTTTTACCAAATATTATTTCCGGACCTATAGTTCTTATGCTGGAATTGCTTAATGTTGAAAATACTTGCTCGACAGTTGTATCATTTTTCGATACAAATAGTTTCAATTGATTTGATAGCCGTTCTTTTTCTTGATTTGCTAAATAATATAGCTTTTCTACTTCTTGTTCTGTTTTATAGTCTTTACAACTTTATATTTACATCTTGTCTTTGATATCAGCTGTACAGAGATGCTGCCCGACCTATTTTTTAATTTGCGGATAAACATATGCAAATTTAGCCTTGCAACACCCATTTTTTCAAATATTACTTTATTTTAATTCTTATTCTATCCTTTTTAAATTGTGCGGAAAACAGGTCTGCGCGAAAGTAAGAAGTAACTTGTGAATGATCTACTTAATATCCAAGGCAGAATTAAAAGAAGTATTTTATAATTCAATCCTTTATCACCAAATTAATTTTCCTCTATCAATTTTATTTTTTTCCCATTATCTTTGAAAAACTATTTTCACTAACAAATTATGGTTCTGCTTATGACTGAAGCCGTACAGAAGGAAAGCTGGAAATTCCCAAAAGATTTTTGGCTTGCAAACTTTATGGAATTATGTGAGCGTGCAGCTTACTATGGATTTTTCGTCGTTCTTACTCTTTTCCTTACAGATATAGTCGGGTTTACCGATATCGAAACCGGTATTGTTGCTGGTCTATTTTATGGACTGTTATACTTGTTCCCGACTTTTGTAGGAGCCTATGTAGATAAGATTGGTTTTCGCAAGGGAATGATAATAGCGTTCGGAACGTTGACCACTGGTTATTTTTTTCTCGGTATCTTTCAGACAAAAATTCCAGTACTTTTCTTTTTGTTTGTCCTTTTAGTCGGAGCTTCATTCATAAAACCTCTTATTACCGGAACAGTTGCAAAAACTACTACAGAAGTAAACCGAGCAAGGGGATACTCACTGTTCTATTGGGTTGTAAATATTGGAGCTTTCAGCGGCAAGACTTTCGTTCCTTTCATCCGCCAAGGACTCGGATTGGAATATGTTAATTTCTTCTCTGCGGCAATGGCGTTTATTGCGTTCGTATTTGCAATATTCTTTTATCAAGAGCCGGATAGGACATATGAAAATAAAGATATCAGAGATATTTTCCGTGCGCTGATGGGAATACTCCATAAACCTCGTCTTTGGGTGCTTACCCTGATCATTACCGGCTTCTGGCTTATTCAAGGTCAGTTATATGCCACAATGCCAAAGTATGTTATTAGACTCCTCGGTGAAAGCGCAAAACCCGAGTGGCTTGCAAATGTGAACCCATTGGTTGTTGTAATATTTGTCGTATTTGTAACGCAGATGATGAAAAATAAACTAGCTGTAACCTCAATGCTTGTGGGAATGCTTCTCATGCCTTTATCAGCGCTGGCTATGGCAATGAGTCAAGAATTGGAGAGCATTACCGGTCCGGCAGTTTCATTCTTCGGTTTACTGGAGCTTCATCCGCTGACTGTTATGATGATTATTGGAATTGCAATTCAAGGTCTTGCCGAGTGTTTTATCTCGCCCAGATTTTTGGAGTACTTTTCATTCCAAGCTCCAAAAGGGGAGGAGGGATTGTATCTCGGGTTCAGCCATCTGCACTCATTCCTATCGGCAATAATTGGTTTCAGCATGTCAGGATTTCTTTTGGATAAATACTGTCCGAATCCGGAAACTCTGCCGCATGGATTATCTGTTGCTCAAAAAGCTTCATACTATGCTAATGCTCATTACATCTGGTATTATTTTGTAGCGATCGGGCTTTTGTCGGCTGTGTCGCTGTTTATTTTTAGACTTGTTACTAATAGGATTGATGCTAAGAATGCGGGAGAAGCTTAAC
>JAADIB010000005.1 GCA_013151565.1 Chlorobiota bacterium | reverse complement strand
CGACTTGACGGACCGGTAAGAGGAAATGGAAATATAGTCCAAGAACTTGAAGCTGTTTTTAGAGGAGCCGGGTGGAATGTAATTAAAGTAATTTGGGGAAGTGAATGGGACGATTTACTTGAAAAGGATAAAACCGGTTTACTCGTAAAACGAATGAATGAACTTATTGACGGTGAATCACAAAAATATATTGTTGAAGATGGGGCTTACATAAGAAAACATTTCTTCGGTAAATATCCCGAATTGTTAAAACTGGTCGAGCATCTTTCGGATGAGCAGTTAATGAAAATGAAACGCGGCGGTCATGATCCTGAAAAAGTTTATGCGGCATTCAAAGAGGCAGTTGAGCATAAAGGCAAACCAACTGTTGTCCTTGCCCGTACTGTAAAAGGTTACGGTTTAGGCGAAGCCGGAGAAGGGAAAAACATAACTCATCAGCAGAAAAAACTCAACGAAGAAGAGTTAAAAGAATTCAGAACTCGTTTCGGTATTCCATTATCGGATGCTGATGTGATCGAAGCGCCGTTCTACCGCCCTTCCGAGGATAGTCAGGAAATAAGATATCTGAAAGAGAAAAGAAAAAATCTTGGTGGTTACGTTCCTAAAAGAATTGTAAGAAGTCAACCGATCCAAACACCTTCGGAAGATCTGTTCCAAGAATTTTACAAAGGAACTGAAGGTCATGAGATATCAACCACTATGGCTTATGTTAGAATTTTGACAAAACTTCTGAAAGACAGAGAGGTCGGAAAACTTATCGTTCCCATCGTGCCGGATGAGGCGAGGACTTTCGGAATGGAATCGCTTTTTCGTCAAGTTGGAATTTACTCGCATGTCGGTCAGTTGTATGAGCCGGTTGATAGAGACAGTCTGCTTTATTACAAAGAAGCGGTCAACGGTCAAATATTGGAAGAAGGGATAACAGAAGCCGGTTCAATGTCATCATTTATTGCAGCCGGTACATCGTACGCCTCACATGGAATTAATACAATTCCTTTCTTCTCTTTCTATTCGATGTTCGGATTCCAAAGAATCGGCGATCTTGCATGGGCAGCGGCAGATATTCGTGCCAAAGGATTTATGATCGGAGCAACCGCAGGCAGAACAACTCTTGCCGGTGAAGGCTTACAGCATCAGGATGGTCAGTCACTTCTGCTTGCTTATTCAATTCCCACATGCATGACTTACGATCCTGCATTTGCATTTGAACTTGCTGTAATAATCCGTGATGGAATTCATAGGATGTATGAGAAGCAGGAAACACTATTTTATTACATCACCGTGATGAATGAAAATTATGCACAACCTGCTATGCCTAAGGGTTCAAAAGAAGGGATCCTAAAAGGGATGTACAAATTCAAAGCTTCAAGCAAGAGAACTGTAAAAGCTAAAGCGCATCTTCTTGGCAGCGGAACGATTTTGAATGAAGTATTAAAAGCGCAGGAAATCTTAGAGAAGGATTATAATGTTTCGGCAGATGTTTGGAGCGTGACAAGTTATAAGAGCTTACATCTCGATGCACTGGAAGTTGAACGTTATAACAGATTTAACCCGGATAAAAAAGCTAAGGTTCCTTACATTCAGAAAATCACTAAAGACGAGAAAGGCGTTTTTATTTCTGCTTCTGATTATGTTCAGATACTTGGTGATTCAATTTCTAAATGGCTGCCTGGCAAACTTACTTCACTCGGCACATTCGGATTCGGAAGAAGCGAAGGAAGAAAAGAATTAAGGGATTTCTTTGAAGTGGATGCGAAACATATTGTTTACACTGCTTTATACTCATTGGTCGAAGAAGGAACTATCAAACCGGCAGTATTGAAGAAAGCATATAATGAGTTAGGAATTAATTCGAAGAAACCGAATCCTTTTAAAGCGTAGAGAATTAAAAAATTAAAAATTGAGATAAAAATGGCAACGGAATTTAAGCTACCTGAATTAGGTGAAAATATTGACTCGGCTGAAGTTACGAAAGTACTTGTAGCTGTTGGCGATACTGTTGAAAAAGATCAGATCGTGTTGGAGATTGAGACGGATAAAGCAACCGTTGAAGTACCGTCGGAAATAAATGGAGTTGTAAAAGAAGTTCGGGTAAAAGTCGGAGATACTGCAAAGATTGGCTCTGTATTATTTATGATCGAAGAGACTTCCAAAAAAAGGAAAAGGAAAAAAGAGGTTGTAAAACCGGTTGAAGAAATTGTAAAAGAAACTACCGAGCCGGAAGTTAAAACTTCGGTACAAGTTTCAGCATCTTCTTCCGACATATCAGAATTTAAACTCCCGGAACTTGGTGAGAATATTGAAACTGCCGATGTAACTAAAGTCCTTGTAAAACCTGGTGATAAGATTGAGAAAGATCAAATAGTTCTGGAGATTGAGACGGACAAAGCTACTGTTGAAGTTCCCTCAGAATTTGCCGGAACTGTTAAAGAAGTATTTATTAAAGAGGGCGACAAAGCTAAAGTCGGGCAAACAATTTTCAGTTATGTTGGCGAAGCAACAAGAGAAACAGCAAAAAAGGATGAGCCGTCAAAAGTTGAACCTCCAAAATCGGAAGGGTCTATTCCAGTTACAGAGTCCGTTGAAAGGAGTGTTAAACATGAAAAACCCATTTTGCCGAGAAGAGAGGAAATTATTAAAAAGATCGCACCGGCTGCTCCGTCTGTTAGACGATTTGCACGAGAGATCGGTATTGATATTCACAAAGTTAATGGCTCTGGTCCCGGCGGTAGAATTTCAATTGAAGATGTAAAAACATTTGCAAAAAACATCAATGAGAGTTTGAGTAAAAGTGTAACCGGCGCTGCATTAGGAATAAATGCAGAACCTCTTCCTGACTTTTCTAAATGGGGTGAAGTTGATATTCAGCCAATGAGTAATGTGAGAAAGAAAACTGCCGAACACTTATCCTATGCGTGGGCAACAGTTCCTCATGTAACTCAATTTGATAAAGCTGATATTACAGAATTGGAAAAATTACGAAAACAATTCGCTCCTAAAGCCGATGCTGCCGGTGGAAAGCTAACCGTTACTGCAATATTATTGAAAGTGATTGCCGCTGCTCTTACAAAATTTCCTCAGTTCAACGCAAGCGTTGACATGGGGAATAAATCGATAATCTATAAGAAGTATATTAACATCGGTATTGCGGTTGATACGGAAAAAGGTCTGCTGGTACCCGTGATAAAGGACGTTGACAAAAAGAATATTCTCCAGCTATCGGTTGAGTTGAGTGAAATATCAAAGAAAGCTCGCGATAAAAAGATAACAGTTGATGATCTTCAAGGCGGAAATTTTTCTATTAGTAATTTGGGTGGAATCGGCGGAACGTATTTTACTCCAATTGTTAATTCGCCAGAGGTTGCAATATTGGGCGTTTCTCGTGGTAGTTACGAACCGGTTTATAAGGATGGAGAGTTTGTTCCAAGACTGTTGCTTCCGCTTTCACTTTCGTATGATCACAGAGTAATCGACGGAGCCGATGCTGCACGTTTTATTCGTTGGGTTTCGGAAGCATTGGAGAATCCATTCTTACTAAGTTTGGAAGGATAGGATGAAATTCTAAACCTTTAAGGTTTTCTAATATAAATATTGGAACTTTTATCTGATATTGACAATATTTTCAGTTTGTTATGTCTTATGAAACCTTAAAGGTTTTTAAAAATATTATAAAAGGTAATTCATGAGTGATAGAAAAGAATTAGTAATTATCGGCGCTGGACCGGGCGGATATGTTGCTGCTTTTTATGCTGCTGATCTAGGGATGAATGTAACATTGATCGATAAAGAAGTAAATCCCGGTGGAGTATGTTTGTACCGAGGCTGTATTCCATCGAAAGCTTTGCTGCATGTTGCAAAATTATTACGAGAAGCAGAAGAAGCGACAAACTGGGGCATTGATTTCGGCAAGCCTAAAATTGATCTCGATAAATTGAGGGCTTACAAAGAATCTGTCGTAAATAAATTAACAGGCGGTACGGGACAACTAAGCAAGCAGCGTAAAATTAATTACATTCAAGGTACTGCTAATTTTATCGGCTCTAATAGTCTAATCGTTGAAAAGATTGACGGTACTACGGAAAATATTGAATTTGCAAAATCAATTTTAGCTACCGGTTCAATTCCTTCAACAATCCCGGGCTTACCCGATTCATCAAAAATCTGGGACTCAACAGATGCACTTAACTTGGAGTTGATTCCTAAAAAACTTTTGGTCATTGGCGGCGGATATATTGGTCTGGAACTCGGCTCTGTATATGCCTCACTCGGAAGTAAAGTAATTGTTGTGGAAATGACAAAAGGTCTTTTACCTGGAGCCGATAGAGATATGGTTCGGGTTCTTCAACGCAGTTTGGATAACAAATTTGAATCGATTTTACTCAACACAAAAGTTTCCAATATTACGGAAACCAAAGATGGTATTAAAGTGGAATTTGAAGGAAGTGAAAATTCATCCGAAGAAACATTCGATAGAGTTTTGGTCTCCGTTGGCAGAAGACCGGTAACAGATGGATTAGGCTTGGAAAACACAAATGTTCAAATTAGTGATCGCGGTTTTGTACTGATTGATGAAAAGTGTCAGACCAACGATCCGTCAATTTTTGCAATTGGAGATATTGTAGGCGGAGCAATGCTCGCTCATAAAGCTTCGGCTGAAGGCAAGGTAGCAGTTGATGCAATACTCGGGAAGAAAGTTGCATTCGAACCTAATGCAATTCCGGCGGTTGTCTTTACAGATCCTGAGCTTGCTTGGGCTGGTTTAACTGAAACCGAAGCCAAAGAGAAAGGGATTAAAGTCGCAGTTGCACGCTTCCCTTGGGGCGCAAGCGGAAGAGCGACTACAATTGATAGAAATGACGGACTGACAAAATTGTTGATCGATCCGGAAACCGAACGAATTGTGGGTATGGGACTTGTCGGCGCCGGTGCAGGAGAAATGATATCGGAAGGTGTGCTTGCAATTGAAATGGCTGCGCTTGCAGAAGATGTTGCCCTGAGTATTCATCCGCATCCGACTTTATCCGAAACGATTATGGAAGCATCTGAAGTTTTCTTCGGGCATAGTACTCATTTGTATCGCCCGAAGAGAAAATAAATTATAATTGTTTTTATTCCATTATTGATTAACTTGACAACAAATAATTGATGATAAAAAATGGATAGAAGAAAATTTATAAAGAGAACCAGTTTTGCAACTGTCGGCGTAAGTTTATCTGATACAATTCTTCAAAAACTTTTTGCTTCAACAGTAAAAGAGTATAATGGCGAAATACCTAAAAGGGTATTAGGTAAGACAAATGAAAAAGTTTCCATTTTTGGGCTAGGTGGTTGGCATATTGGAAATATTAAAGAAGAAAAGATCGCGCTTGAAATGATTGCCGAAGCTTACGACCTAGGAGTCAACTTTTTTGATACGGCATTTAGTTATAATAATGGTACTAGTGAACTACGATATGGAAAAGCTTTTAAAGGAATGAGAGATAAAATATTTCTGATGTCTAAATCCACACAAAGAAAAAGTGCCGATGCAAAAAAGGAACTAGAATTAACACTAAAACGATTACAAACGGATTATCTAGATTTATGGCAATTACATAGTATAAAAACAAAGGAAGAAGTTGATAAAATATTTTCTCCTGGAGGAGCTTATGAAACGGCGGTCAAAGCAAAAGAGGAAGGTAAAATAAGGTACATAGGAATAACAGGTCATTACGATCCATATGCAAATCTTGAAGCATTAAAATATCATAAATTGTTAGACACTATTCAGATGCCAATTAATTTGGTTGACCCAAACTATAGGAGTTTTATAAATATTACTCTTCCAAAAGCAGTGGAATATAACTTGGGAATTATTGCAATGAAAACAATTGCTAACGGTAAAATTGTTGAACATAAAATATCAACAGCAAAGGAATGCCTTACCTACGTTTGGAATCTACCTGTTTCAGTTCTTGTTTCCGGCTGCGATTCCCCGGCACAACTATTAGAGAATATTACCACTGCAAAATCTTTTAAAAAATTATCAAAGCAAGAAAAGGAATCTGTTTTGATGCGTACCAAAAATTTGCAATTTGAAGAAGTTGAATATTATAAAAACAAAGAATAAAGTCTGAAAACAAGCTTAGCCATTTTTAGTTATCTTTAATTTGATTGGTAATTTTTTTTCTGTCTAATAATTTATGACTTTCAAATACGGTAATAATATCAATTGAATTTTTCTTGATCAAATAAACAATTCTATAATTTTTGTATAATATTTCTCTTATTTGATCAATCGATAATTCCGGAACTATTCTTCCTTTTCTTGGATAATCTACTAAATCCTCAGCAAGTGAAATTATTTTGTCGATTAACTTTATTGCAGCGTTCAGATTATCTTGAGAAATGAAATTCTCAATTTCTTGAAGATTATTTTACGCCTCTTTTGTCCAGTATAACTTCATAAAGACTTTGCAGTTCTACGTTTCTTTATTTCAGACTTTAATTGTGAAGTTGTTAAAACCTCATCATTTTCAGAATTAGCCAATCCTCTTGAAATTGATTCAATAAACAATTTAGTTTCTCTTAGTTCATCAAATTCTTTCGGTGAAATTAAGACACCGGCGGGTTTTCCATTCTGAGTAATAATAAGTGAATTCTGATTAATTTGTATCTCTTTGAGGTATTTTGCCAAACTTGACTTGAACTGACCAACTGGAATAATGTCACTTGCTACTGATATATCTTTCATTTTGCACCAAATATTAAGTCTAAATATAATATTTAATTTAGTGCTATATTATGACTTAATCAAACACTGTTTTAAATTAAACAACTAATTTTATAAATAAATCCCAATTCTAAAATCATATGAATATGAGGTTATTTCTAAATTTTCACTTTTAAATAGATTTGAAAAATCTCTATCATAAATAAATTCTGCTAAAAATCTTAGATGGCTTATATTTATTTCCGAGCCAATTCCTAACTTGAGTCCAAATCTACTTGTATTAAATCTATTATAAAATGAATCTTTTGAACTCACGGATTTTGACAGTTCCAAGTCAACTTTGGGTCCAATCAGTAAATATGGTTTTAAAAAGCCCAAATCCAGATTTGGTTTTGCTAAAATTGATAGATTTAAATAATTTATTCCAAGTTTCCATAATTTAGTTTCACCAGTACCATCTGGATGATCAAAGGTGCTCACTATCATTTCTTTTTGAACACCTTTCTGAACAAAGTTCAATTCTCCTACTAAACTGAGAAAGGAAAAATCTACCGATTCAACAAATACACCAAAATTAAACCCTAACTTATTATCCGGATTAAAATCCGGTGTAAACCCTAAATTAGAATAATCCCAATTTTGATGTGAAAGAGTTCCTCCAATTTTTAATCCGAAATCTTTTACAATTTGTGAATATGATACTGATGTTAGAAATATGATAGTTAGTAAAAAAAGTTTCTTCATAAATTTCCCAATTGATAACGTGATAATTTCAATTTAATGCAATGAGTGTTTAATTGAAATTTACATTTGATTTATTCTGTGGGCTGCAATTGCGGCTCCGAAACCGTTATCAATATTGACTACGGTTACACCGGATGCACATGAGTTCAGCATTCCTAACAAAGCTGAGACACCCTCAAAGCTCGCCCCATATCCAACACTCGTAGGAACTGCAATAACCGGCTGACTGACCAATCCACCTAGGACACTTACTAAAGCGCCCTCCATTCCGGCAACAATGATTAACACTTTAGCTTTTTTAATTACTTCTAATCGTGAAATGAGTCTATGAAGTCCGGCAACACCAACATCATAGATCATCTCTGTTTTATTGCCGAACAACTCACATGTGACTTTTGCTTCTTCGGCAACTGGAATATCTGAAGTTCCGGCTGTAATAATACCGATTGTGGAATCTTTGTAATTTATCTCCTGCGAAATATGTGTTACAGTTCTGGCAAGCGGGTTGTATTCCAATCCGGGGATTTTTTCATTCAATTTATCAAACACTTCTTGAGAAATTCTTGTCACCAGAATATTGCATTTCCCTTTCTGTGCATTGATGATCTCCAC
>JAADIB010000282.1 GCA_013151565.1 Chlorobiota bacterium | reverse complement strand
CCAACCTTAGCAAGCTCTGAATCCCCAAGTTGATAACTTCTTGGTGAATATTGACCAAATAACGATGATGTTAGCGCCAGTAGTATTAAAAGTCTCTTTATCATTTCACCACCACATTATGAGTTATCATATTACTGAGTGCACCTTCCCGGTCTCTAGCCCTGAACTCAAATTTCCTCTCACCTTGAGCATTCTGGAATATATTTTTAAATGAGTAAATTCCATCACCGGCAACTTTATCGCCATGAGCTTCATCACCATCATCAAACATTATAACTCTTGCAGTGGGAAAGCCAGGTGAATAAAAATCTGTATAAACCGAATCGATATCATTCAAACCATTTTCATCATAAACTTCGATAGAGAAAATAAAAGGTTTATTATTTTCAAGTGTATCTCTTAACATCGGACTTTCATCTTCGTAGTAGAAAAGAGGATTTGAAATGACAGGAGCGATATTTTCCTGCATATTATTATATTCAAAGTCATGTGATGCAACTTTTTTTGCTTCTTGTGTCCCGGTTGAGACAAAGTATTCAATAGTGTAAATAATACTCGGATCATCTAGGCGCATTTTTACCGCAACAGCAAAAGTCTTATCATCATTTTTGTATGGACTTATCATTTCAGCATTTCTTACAATTTCAATTACACCATCTTGAGACGTAATATTTAACCAAACTCTTGTAATTGATTCCGTATTCGAAAAAGTAATTGTAGTAAATACTTGTGTGTTCTCATCAGAATACTTCAACTCTGCCGGGGCGGAAATATCTTTAACCACAAAATCCACGTCACCCGGATCAACCACTCCTTCTTCTATCCCATCGCAGCCGATAAGCAGGAAAAGGAGAAAAACACTAACTAAGATTTGTTTCATAAATTCACATTTGTTTTATTATTAAAGTTATGAGCTAATTATGGAGGTATTATATGCAGATACAAATAAAGGAAATATCTTCATCAAAATTGCTCCATAAGAAAATTCGGTTTTGAAATATCTTGATTCCAAACACTTTTTTAGCAAATTAACTGTAGCAATTCTTCTATAAGGTATTTCCCTTTGATTTAACTATGATAAATTAGCCACTCAAATTGATTTTGTCAAGTCAATTATAAAGTAGGAATGAATAATTTGTCACTGAGGTAATGTTTAATGGCACACAGATAAAACAGATCGAACAGATTTGCACTGATAATATTTTTAAGAAAACTATCTTTTAAAAACGGTATACTATTACTAAGATATTAAGGCGCAGGAACAAGCCGTGACTTCTCCCTAAATTCCCAAAAGGCAAATTTTATGTTCTCGCTAAATCATCATTCTGAACAAGATTGCTTTACAACCTTGATCCAGAATCTTATTAAAATTCTAGGTGGACTAGAAATGTCGTGGGCATTTAATTATTGTAACGTTATTCAAAATAAAAATACCGAAGGGATTTATTTTTATTTATTGTTTTTATCTCTATAATAATTTAATACCTCCGAGATTATTTAATATTTTAACTGTTGTTAATTGCACCAACATTTATGTCGGTGATTTATGAGAAAGGAAAACAAAGGGGTTTTAACCCCAATTACTAACAGTATCGCCACGGTACGACCGTGTCCGCCAATATTAATTTGTTATGATGTGTATTATTTTAGTAGGGACGAGTCATGACTCGTCCCTACACTATCGAATCAAAACCTTTGAGGTTTACAAATATTTTAAATCCGCGAAAATCTGTTAAATCCGTTCATTCCGCATGCTATTTATATTTGTTAGCGTTACTTTAATATAATCCTCAGATGGAAGAGTTGAGGCTTATCCGTCCGTCTGACTATGTGGGGGATAGTTGTTAGAATGATATCAAAAATGGATTGGGTGAAAACGATATTACTAAAATAATCAAACTTATATAACCCAAAATCATTCTTTTTGTGTCCAAAGGCTCAAAAATCATTACGGGCGGATGTTTAATTTTAATTACAAACTTTAGAATCAAAGCCCATAAAAGCCAGCCCGTCCATCCAAATTGAAATCCTAGATCTACAAATGTATCTAATATTCCCGCCATACCTAGCACCAACAAAATGATCATTGAGACTGAGGCAATAACCTCATGTTTTTTTGTACCGTACATACTGTAGATCACATGTCCGCCGTCCAATTGACCTACCGGGATCATATTCATTGCCGTAATGAAAAGTCCGAGCCAACCGGCAGTTAAGTATGGATAATGATAAATCTCAGACATCGGCGGTATGAATTGATCGGGATTGGTAAAAACCGAATTGAAAAAGTTGAATATTATCGTGTTGCCAAACTGAAGACCGATCGCATTTTTACCATAGTCGGGCGAAAAATAATCCGGATGAATTTTAAGAATGTATTCAACACCAGGCAAATGAGTGTAACCGTATATCAAAACTATTATCGCTGCGATGAATCCGGCAATAGGACCGGCAACACCGATATCGAACATGGTTTTATTATCCCGGACGGCAGAACGTGTTTTTATTACCGCTCCCATAGTACCAAAATTCAGAAAACCGGCAATCGGTGGAAAAGGAATAAAATACGGCAGAGTTGTATCAACTTTATGAAATTTAGCCGCAAAATAATGACCAAATTCATGAACGCCAATAATAAACAGAACCGAGAACGAATACGGAACCGCTTGCATCAATTCACTGATAGAATATGGACCAGGTGTCGGACTTATCCACTCCATTCCGGCAAGAATAGTTGTAATAATCGAAACCAAGAATAATAATATGTGAATAAGCGATGAATATTTTTTTGCTTGCAATTTTTATCCTATTTCAGGTGGTTAGTATTTTCGTCCTTTCCACTCAACTTTTCTATCTAACAATAGAACGAAAGGAATTGTGAAGATATATAGGATGAAATAAATTTCAAATACTAAAAAATCTTTTAATTTTAATTTTAGATTCAACTTTCTATAGACCGGCGCAAGGAAGAAATAATCTATAAAAATTTTGAACGCAAATAACGACAATGCAGAAGTTGAATAGAAGAATGGCGTCAGAATCATACAGACGTGAGTTACAAATCCGGTTGTCATTACCCAATAACCGGCAATGCCGCTTTCCAAACCGCCCACACTCCAGCGCTTCTTCTGTTTGAACAATGATTTATAAGAAGGACAAGGCTTTGATGTAACCAATGCACCGGCATCAACAGGATAAAGAATTTTATACTTTTTCAATTTGTGTGTTGCCATCAGTAAATTAAAATCTTCCGTTACGGAAAATTTAAGCGATGCATAACCGCCGATCTCATCATACACCGATTTGCGGTACGACATATTGTTCCCGATGCAGCTTAACGGTTCTCCAAGATTTATAGAACCGCTTGCAATTGTAAGGAGGTAAATGAAATCAATAGACTGCATTGCCGCAAAGCTGTTGTATTCTTGTTGGTTTGTCATTCCGTTAACGATTGCAACATTATCAGAGATATAATATGACGCTATTGTTTTTGCCCAGTCCGGTGAAACGACACAATCAGCGTCGGTAGTCATAATTATTTCTCCGGTTGCTTTTTCTATTCCGTTAGCAATTGCTAAGGTCTTCCCTTTCAATTCTTCGATATTTTTCTGCGTAACAACCTTTAAAAAATTGGGTTTGTCCTTTATGAAGTCATCAATGATCTTCCCGGTGCTGTCTGTTGATTTATCATCCACAATTATTATTTGTAATTTCCCTTCAGGATAATTCAACTTGCTTAACGAAACCAAGCAGTCGAGAATATTTTCTTCTTCATTTCTAGCCGCGACTATAACGCTTGTTGTAGGAAGTTTATCGTCACTTAACTTTGGATAATTTTTTGCAGCACCGACTGTAAACAAAACGGTTTGAATAAAATAAAAAGAGACAGCTATTAGAAATATTATTTCAAACATTCTGAAATCTCTCCGAATTCGAAACCGCGTTTGTCTGCTGCTTCAACAATAAAGTCAATTGAAGCTCCGATAATATCTTTTGATTTTTCACTATCATGTAAAACAATAATCGAACTTTTTGTTATATAATTTTGAATAGCAAATTTAACGATATTTAAATCATTTTTGTAATCATAAGTTAGCAGCGACCACATAATATTTTTTAATTGATGTTTCAGTACGATCCTATTTGTACGAAAATCAAATCTACCGTGCGGCGGACGAAAGAACTGAGGAGCAGCTTCTATCTCCTCCCGAATAATATCCGAGCATAACTTGATCTGTTCATCAATCTTTACTTTACTAGTAAAAGTTATATTCTTATGCGAATATGAATGATTACCGATCGTATGCCCTTCTGCAATTATTTGTTTAACCAAATTAGGATATTTGTTTACATTTTCGCCTACACAGAAAAAGAGAGCTTTGATATTGTGTCGGTTGAGCCGATCCAAAATTATTTTCGTACTGCCTGGATTCGGTCCATCATCGAATGTGAGAAGGATCTTATCAACTTTGGATTCCCATACAAAATTGTTAAATATCCGCTGCAGTATTTTCGGCGGTGTATAAAATATTTTCTTCAGTTCGTAATTCATTTTACTAATGTCTTAATCATAATCTTAATTCTTAATCTTAATCACTTCTACAGAATTTCCCAATTATCTTTTCAACTCTCTCTCTTTCCATGTAAAATTACCAAACGCCCCTGAAACAGCAGAATAGATAATGTATGGGATATGCAGCAGTTCAGCTAACAAAAACAAACCCAAAGAAATTTTCTTTATCAGAATTCCTATCCCCTTTTTTATTATGGAATATTCTACTAACATTTTGGCAAGCAGACTTAATATAAAAGTATAAAGAAATATTTTATCTACAAATAATCCCATAAACAGTTGAGCAATCAACCCGATATAAAAGAAAAAGATAAGAAATAGCTGAGCAACGATTCTTTTATTTTTATAGAAGAGTCCTTTGCTTGCCCATCGTTTTCTCTGTTGTGCAAATGCTTCCAAACTCTCATTTGGATTCGTACTTACAAGTGCCTTTCTGTTAAAGCAAAATTTGACTTCATAATCTGTGTCGTTTGCAATCTTCTGCATTAATAATTCATCATCACCGGATGAAAGCCCCATCAAATCTTTATAACCGCCAACTTCATTAAAAACTGATTTACGAAAAGCTAAATTTGCCGATGAACAAATTATAGGAGTTCCGTTACCAATCAGTCCAGCACCCGAAAGAATCAACCCTGCAAATTCCAACTGCTGAAGTTTCCCGAATAATGTTTTATCGGAATTGAATTTTACCGCTCCGGAAACCAAACCGGTATTTTCCGAAAACTCTGAAAGCATTGTATTTATCCATGTCGGTTCGTTTGTGCAGTCTGCATCTGTTAATAGGATTATTTCTCCGTTTGCTTTTCCTATTCCTAATTCAATAGCTCGTTTTTTATGCGCTCTGCTTAAGTCGCTTTCTTCAACAGAATAAACAAGAATATTAAACTCTGAAATTGAATTTTCTAGTTTCTGCTTTGAGTCGTCATCCGAGTTATCATCAACATAGATAACTTCGTATTTATCCTTAGGAATGTTTTGATTTTCTAAACATTTGAGATTATCTAATATTGTTTCCGATTCGTTTCTGAATGGAATTACAACTGAGATAAATTCTTTAATTCTATTAGATGATTTTTGCGCTTCTATTTTCAAGAGCCCTCTTCTGATCTTTAGGAGAAAGCTCAAATAATAAAGCAAAAGCAGAACAAATAATATGACTAAAATTGTTATCACTCAATTCCTCCTGAACAATAATAACAATCCGACAATAGAAGGAATTAGCAAGTTGATAGTGAACAAACTGAATGCCGCATTAAATCCAACTGCGGAAGAATAGCCCATACTTTGTAAATAATAAACAGCTGCGCCTTCTCTTACACCAAGTTCACCCAAAGCAATCGGAGGGATTACAATCTGCGTAAATATTATAAGATTTGCGACAAAGAAAAACTTCATGAACTCGAAATCACCGCTAAATGCAGAAAGAAGGAAAGCCATCTGTGTTGTAAAGGTCAAGTGATAAACTAATGAAACCCCTATCAATTGTATTAGTGTTTTCTTATCAATACTGCGAATGAAAGAAATCTTTTCGATCAACTTAGTTAAAAACTTTATACTTTTTAATTTTGCTCGCAGCTTATTTGAAATATCCGAATCGAAAAGGAGCAGCATTAATGGAACTATTACAACAACCAAATAAACGACTATCAATAAAATTGTAACAGTCGTAGAAAAAGAGAGTAATTCCTTGAGAAAAATAATGAAGAAACTTCCGCCAATTGTTACAACAAAAAAGATCGGGATAAATTTATCAACCGCTGTGGCAATCACAATATCAATAACCTTAACTTCTTTTAGCGAAAGCGCTCGCGCAAGATACTCGCCCGACTTCATTGGCGTAAAAATCCCTCCGCTGATGCCGTAAAAAATCGATAGCCAAATTGATCTATCATCTTCAATATTAAAATATCTTTTTAAGAGAATTTTCCATTTTGTAAACTGGAAGAACAAATTAAATGGCAGCAGTATAACCGCCAAACTTAAAAGTATATAATCGGCTTTTGCAAAAGTCTCGGCAATTTTTTTTGGATCTACATATACGACTAAAAATATTATTATCCCTAAACCTATAATGAGTTTAGCTGCAATTTCTATTCGTTTTCTGGTTATATTATTCACAATATTTTTAATCTTTTAACAAATTTTCAAAAACGACAAAACCTTTTGAAATAACTTTTTAAAATAGTAAAATTTTATGCCGTATTAATACTTAGATTTAGTTTTATGCATTCATTGAAAAGCAAAATAGCGCTTCTGTTTCTTACGATCTTTATCCTTTTTATTCTTGGTGAAGTTTCAATTAGAATCCTAGCGGAAACTGATCTGGACGACAATATTATTTTTCGCGATGTTCAATTCAAACCATATAAATTACCGAGAAAAGAAACTGCAAAAAAACTGCAAAAATATTCAAGAAATGAACAGAACAGCCGCCTTTTGTTTGATAAAGAATTAGGATGGGTTTCCCATAGCAGTTTTGTTTCACTTGACAGTATGTATATTTACAACAAAGATGGGATTAGATCAGCGTCAACGACAGATAATCCAAAGCAGAATGATGCAATAACAATAATGTTTTTCGGCGACTCATATGCTCACGGTGACGAAGTAAATTATAACGGAACGATAGAATATTTTCTTCAAAAACTTTTTTCAGAGCAGAATATAAAAGTTCAAGTATTGAATTTTGCAGCCAGCGGATATGGGATGGATCAAGCTTTTCTGCGATGGGAAAAGGTAAAAGATAAATTTGAACCCGACGTTGTGATATTAGGTATCCAGTTTGAAAATGTAAAACGGGATATAAATATTATCCGTCCGCTATATTCTCCTGTGACTCAAATACCGTTTACTAAACCACGATTTATTATCACAGAAGATCAATTAGCATTAATTGATAATCCGGTAAAGGGAATTAATGACATCATAGAAATTCTAAATAATTTTGAAACTTGGAAATTAAAAAAGTATGGAGGGTTCTACAATCCGGATGATTATCAGAGTTCATTTTTTTATAACAGCCAGTTGATATCTTTCACCAGTTCTGCTCTTGACAGAATATTCAACGAGCATGAATACTTTTCTAAAGGTAGCGAAAGTTATGATGTAACGGTCAAATTAATAAAACGCTTTAAACA
>JAADIB010000243.1 GCA_013151565.1 Chlorobiota bacterium | reverse complement strand
TTTCCTTAATCATGAAAGTTCATATTACTTTTATGCTTCATTACCAATTAATTCGTAATTCATATTTTTAATTATTTAGTTTCTTCTCTACCGTCAGCGTGCAATGCAAAACGACCTTTGTCACGAGCATGAACCGGTCCTTGCTCCGACCAAGACCATCCGCCAAATTTGGTTTTTTGATAATCTGAAAAAGCTTCTTCTATTTCCGTTTTAGTATTCATTACAAAGGGACCATATTGTGTAACAGGTTCATTAATGGGTTTTCCCTGCAGCAGTAATAAATAAGCGTCTTTGCTGCCATTTTTAATTTCTATCTCTTCACTCGGATTAAGCTCAATAAGATGATATCCTTTTATGGTTTGGTTCTCTATATTAATAGTATGACCTCTGTAGAAATACAATGTCCTATTTACTTCCCCAGTTGCTGCGGGTAATTTCCAATTTGCATTAGCTTCCATTTTTATAGTAAAAACAGTAACATTATTATTTGGGTCCGATGCCCAGGAGTTAGGCGTAGGACTAGGGGATTGAATGCCGTTCAGGCTTCCTGCAATGATATTGATTTCCGTGGTTTTTCCATTTATATCTGTTTCCTTAACCATTGGAATCATATCTCGCCACAGCATTTTAAAATGCGGTTCAACAAACTTATTAGCTTTCGGCAGATTTAGCCATACTTGAAAAAGTTCTAGATGATTTTCTTTATCCTGGTGTATTAAAGGAAACATCTCAGAATGTTGAATACCTTTCCCGGCTGTCATCCACTGCACATCTCCGGCGCCAAATCTGCCGGCTGCGCCTAAAGAATCGGAGTGGTCAACAAATCCTTCTTTGTTTATTGTAATAGTTTCAAAACCTCTGTGCGGGTGAACTGGAAAACCTGGAACCGAACTTCCGTGATACATTCGCCAGCCGTCTTTTATAGTGAAGTCCTCGCCAATATTTCTTCCTTTTAAGTCTTCTAGATCAATACCCATTTTCTCATTCCCTTTTGGATATTTATCTCTATGGTGTGCGCAAAATAAAAACGGGTCTTTTGTTTCCCAAGGAAATCTTAACGATTTGACATCTATTATTTTTTCTGCTATCATTTCTTTGTGCTATTTTTTGTCAGATATTTTCTTCAACCAATCTATCAGGTATAAACCATATTACAGCCACTCTATTTTTATGAATAATATTACCCAAAACAGAATGCTGAAATAGGTCGTTCAAAGGCACAACTAATAGAAATCAAAGTTAACAAGACTGCATACCGATTTATTGCTTGATAGTTCTATCCAGCAATTCAATAAGATCATTCTTTGAAAATGGTTTGGAAATGTAATCGGCAAAACCGGCTTGTAAATATTTTTCTCTATCTCCAACCATTGCATAAGCAGTTACCGCTATTATCGGTACATCTTTATATTCATCCATCTGTTTAATAATTTCGGCTGCTTTAGTCCCGTCCATTTCCCTCTGCATGTTTATATCCATTAGAATCGCATCATAAACTTTATCCTCGGCTTTCTTGATCCCTTTTTTACCGCTCTCTGCACAATCAACTTCGTAATATCCTTTTAAAAATAGCGGTACTACTTTAATAGCAATTCTATCATCTTCAACATAAAGCAGCGTTTTTAATTTTTCGTTTACTCTCTTTATTTTTGGAGCGCCTGTATATTTTTTATAAGTTTTATTTTCTGCTGCAGTCGGGTCAGAATTCACTTGAATAGGGATAAGCACTGTAAAAGTTGAACCTTTCCCATCTTCACTTTTTAACTTAATGTTTCCGCCAAGCTTATGTATAAAATTACTGGTTATAGTTAAACCTAATCCTGTGCCTTCATATATTCTAGCCGCACCCTCACTTACTTGTCTAAACTCTTCCCAAATTAAGTCCTGTTTATCTTTTGGAATACCAATACCAGTATCCTTTACCAGAATTTTTAAATATGAGTCATCAATATTAGCAGAAACCGTAATCCCACCTTTATCAGTATACTTAACAGCATTATTCACCAGATTTGCTATTATCTGGGTGAACATTCTTTCATCGGTGTCGGTTACTAAACTTTCAAGTTCACTTTCAAATTTTAAGTATATATTCTTTTGGGATGCAAGTTTCTCAAATGTGTATATCGTTCTTTTGATAAGATGAATAATATCAATTTTCGTGTATTCAACTTTTATCTTTTCGGTCTCAATTTTTGTGAGGTTTAATATCAAGTTCAAAGAATTCATCAATTTATTGCCAGCCTCGTGAATAAAAGATGCATATTCTTTTAACTCCGGCTGTTCTATCTCATCCTCCAAAATCTTACTAAAACCTATAATTCCTACCATTGGGGTTCTTAGCTCGTGACTCATATTTGCAAGGAAGTTTGATTTTAATCTATTTGCCTCTTCTGCTTTTTCTCTTGCTTCAATCAACTCATTTCTAGCTTTTACCTTTTCTGTTATATCCCTCCAAACCGTATGGAGGATTTTTTTATTTTCATCAACCGAAACGACTGTGAGAAGTACTTCTACCGGGAATACTTCACCGTCAGCTTTTTGATGATACCATTCAAAACGGTGACTCCCTTTTTTAATTGCTATATCCAGTATTTCCATAGCTTTCTCGAAAGAGCTTCTTCCGTCAGGCTGGAATTCCGGCGATAGTTCCGAAGGATGGGTATAAAGAAGTTCCTCTTTATTTTTATACCTAAGCATTCTTACTGTCGCAGCATTACAATCAACAAATTTATCGTTTTCTATTATGAGTATTGCATCATCTGATTTCTCAAATAACTCTCTGTACTTTTTTTCAGACTTTCTAAGAAAAAGTTCTGATCTTTTGCGTTCAGTTATATCAATACCTAGGCAGATGAAGTAATCTAATTCATCACCATTAAGAATAGGAGAGCCATGCCACTCAACTATTATCGTCCTACCATCTTTAGTCAGTAAATTACATCCAACAAAAGTGTGCTGATGATATCGGGATAAATTTTGGAATATTTTATTTAATTTGGTTCTATCCTGAGCGGGGACAAAATTGTTTAAGTAATCTTTGCCAATAACCTCTTCTTCCTTATAACCAAGTGCACTAAGCATGGTTTCATTCATCATCTTTACTTTTCCGTCAGGTTGAAGAGCAACAAAAAAAGCCGGAGTCGTTTGAATTAAAGTATTACTAAAATCCCTTTGTGTTTTAAGTTCTTCAATTAACTTTTTATTTTCTTCTAACTGTTCTTGAAAACGAGAGTTATTCTCCGAGGTTGATCCTTTTTCATTAGGAGAGTTATCTATCATTAAAAATTCCTTTGATCTTTTAGCTGCCGAATATTTAACATAACCATTAACTTTTTTTGACTAACAGATGTAAAACGGCATTATAAATTGTATGTTAACTTCATACTTGGCACGGTTTATCTTTATAAAATAATGCAATAAAATATGGGAAATAATTATGAATATCAATCACAATTAGTAGGATATGACTCTCTGTTGCTGAACAGATAAAACGTATTCTCCCACGGAGCGATAATAGTCCGTGGAAGAAACGTTATTAATTATTATAGTTCTATTTTGGTACCTAGAACATCCAAGAATTTTCTGATCCATTCAGGATGTGCAGGCCATGCCGGAGCGCTGACAAGATTTCCATCAACATGAGCATTGGAAAATGTATCATTGTTAGCGACCCATTTACCTCCTGCTTTATCAACATCGGGTCCAACTGCAGGGTATGACGCACATGATCTTCCATCAAGAACTCCGGCAGCAGCTAAGATCTGCGGTCCGTGACAAATTGCCGCGACGGGTTTATTGGCTTTGAAAAATTCTTGTGTAATCTCTATTATCCTCTGATTCAATCGCAAGTATTCCGGCGCTCTTCCGCCAGGTATTACTAATGCATCATAATCATCAACATTTACATTTTCAAAGTCAGCATTAACTTGAAAATTATGTCCGACTTTTTCAGAATAGGTCTGATCACCTTCAAAATCGTGAATTGCTGTTTTTACCGTATCACCCGGTTTTTTGTCAGGACAAACAGTATCCACTTTATGTCCGATCATCAATAACATCTGAAAGGGAACCATAACTTCATAGTCTTCTACAAAATCACCCACGAACATTAAAATATTTTTTTGTGACATAGCTTCCTCCTTCTAATTTAAAATTGTTTTCTCTAAAGAAATTAATATTTGTTGATTTGATTAGCAAATATTTAAAAAAGTATTTTTACTTTTCCAAAAAATGAATCTCTCAGCCGTAAGCGGCGGGGAATTCATGACTTGACCACCTTTGGCGGATTAAATAAGTTTTCCCGGTGGAAGGAATTGTTTTAACTGGTCTTTCTAGGTAAAATATTTTATAATTTCTGGTTAGTATGATATGGAACTATTTTAGCAATAGCATCTTTTTAGTATTAGAAAACTCACCAGCTTGTATTTTATATAAATACATTCCGCTTGGAAGATTAGAAGCATTAAAATTTACCTCATAGTTGCCAGACTGCTGTTCTTTGTTTACAAGCGTTGCGATCTCTTTGCCTAGGATGTCGTAAACTTTTAATTGTACGGAACGAAAATTTTCGTTCCCAACGGCTGGTATAAAATATTTAATAGTTGTGCTGGGATTAAATGGGTTTGGATAATTTTGGTTCAGTACGAATGAACTTGGAATATCTAGATCATTGCTTTCTACATCAGTTGTGATCTTTTTATAAACTCTAACATAGTCAACAAAAAATGTATCTTGAACTGTTGCACCGTTTTGAATACTATCGGGCAATGAATCCCAATTAGAAGGTTCTACACTTAGTATAATATATTCATCAATACCTGAAACACCTTTATTTGTTGAGAATGTGAAAACATCATTCACATAAAAAAAGTATCTATCTGCTGTCCATTTAAGACCAACGGTTACATAATCTGTTACATCACTTACAATTGAACTGTGAGCGCCCCAACCCTTCAATACGCCGTCATCATCACCCCACCACACATTATGATTAACTTCATACCCTAGAGTATCGTAAAGAACATTTCCATCATCATCCCAGCCGGTCATCATCCTACTTACTCCTCCGGTGTACTCGTAAATATCTACCTCAGCACCAGTTTCTGAAGTGGGACCAGCTTGATAAGCAGTAGGGCATTGAAGCCAAAAAGAATCCCACGAAAGTCTTTGCCCAAATTTTGCACGGGCTTCAAAATATCCGTATGTAGTATTATAAGTTTCTGCTGTTCCAATTGCCCCAACGTAATAGTTGTTGCTATCTAGAATAGTGGTCGTTATCATCAAGTTTCCGTTTCCATCTAATAAGGAAGCCTCTTTGACAACTGTGCCTCCACGTCTGGAACCAAGACCTCGGTGTTGCCATTTTGTTGTGTCTAATTGGGTGCCATCAAATTCGTCATGCCATACCAATTCGTAACCTTCCTTTTGTCCGTAAGAAACGTTTGTTGAAAGAATTATAAAAATGCTGATAAAAACTAAATTAAAAATTGTTGGGATTATCTGTTTCAAGTAAACCTCCGGTTAATATGCGCTACTTATATCTGATTATTTAACAAGTAAAAATGAGAAAACAAGAAGGAATATCAATGAAATTTAATGAATATTAGCTTTTTTATTTGCGGCCATGGATAATTAAAAGAATTGTATTTGACATTAAAAAGCCAACTATTTAAAAAGTTGGCTTTCTGGGGTCTTACTATTTGAGTAATAATATTTTTTTTACATCAACAAACTCACCAGCTTGTATTCTGTAAAAGTAAATTCCACTTGTTAGGTGTGAAGCATCAAATTCAATCTCATAATTTCCTTGAGATTGTTCTTTTTGTATAAGTGTAGTTGCCTCTCTACCCAGCACATCGAATACTATTAGTGTCACATAACTTTTCTTTGGAATTGAATATTTAATTGTCGTACTCGGATTAAACGGATTTGGATAGTTCTGTTCAAGCACAAACTCCTTTGGTAGAGTAAATATTTCAGATTCCATGTCGGTTACTACATCAATTGTGAAAGTGTCATACCAAAACAATTCGCCATTCGAGTAAATTTTAAGTCCGAATTCATGCAACCCTACTGAACTACTATCTCCGTCTTTCCTAAAAGATAGTGCGAAATTTCGTGATGTATTAGTTAGACTCTCTCCGGGTGCAATATCACCAAATTTTGGTGTCCCTGTTGTCGTATTAAGAATTGTTGTATCCATTATAATTATTTTTACATCAACATTGAACACTGTATCTGTAATTCCCAAATTTTTAAGAGTTAGAGAAAATTTTATTCTATCACCGGGATTTGGTATTGTATCGCTGGTTGTAATTTCTAACCTCTCAAATGCTATTGGTCCTTTAGTGGAAAATCGTTTTGGTAAATAGAATAAATTGACTGTATTAGTTGTTTGATCATTTGTATAAAGTTTTACTGTGTACATATCTTCACTTAGGTCCGATAACTGTTTATCTCCACTAAAGAAATTGTCAGAAGCATTTCCATCCCCATGCAAGCCATCATCAAATAATTCAATTGAATCTTTAGAAACACTTTTATCTCCTACAATTTTAGCATAAACAGACACCGGATGATTGTCAGGATTTGTCAATTCAGCATTAATAGTAAAAGTCTCACTTTCTGGTTTGTAATATATGTCTGAGATTTCCATTGATTTTGCATAAGCCATATTTGCTAATGGATTTTTATAGTTCTTAAAGAAACCCCACATTTCAGCGCTTGAATTAATATCATTGTTCAAATTTCCATCTTTATTTATGAGAAAATCAGTATTTCCACCCGGCCAGTGATGTGCTCCATCAATAACTTTGTAATGAATAATGCTGCTATTATTAGAACAATTTGTCCAGCTAATTTTTTCAATCGTACTATTATCTGTTGTATCAATGTCTGGTAATAAAAGAGTATCCGCTTGTAATGAACAGTTATTATTCCGGATCCAGTAATTTATCGTTTCCTCAACTGACCAGTACTTATTGCCATTACCATCATATAATACACTTTGATCTGCTGTACCATGAATAATGAGAATGGGCGAGAATTGGCTTGGTTTCCAATTCGTTGCAAGATCGGATAAGGCCCCTGCAACGGGAGCTGCTGCTGCGAAACGGTGTCCAATCTCGCCGAGAAGCCGATAGGTCATAAAGGCACCATTCGAAGCTCCAGTTAAGTAAATTCTAAACATATCTATATTATATTTATTATCTAATGTATCTAACAGCGCTGAAATAAAACCAACATCATCACCTTGAGATATATCGCCTCTCCCATTCCAGATTTGATTTATTCCGGAAGGGTAAACGACAATAAATCCTGCAGTATCGGCTACGTCATTCATCATAGTATATCCCATCCATTTTGATATTGAATTGCCCCAAGCATGCAAATTTATTACAACCGGCATGTTCGGCTGATAATTTTGTGGTAGAAACACAGAATATTGCCTTGTCTTTCCATCGAAATCAAAACTGTTCTCCTCAATCTGTGCAAAAATAACATTGAGTGATAAAAGTAGATTTATAAATATTATTAATAGTAACTTTTTCATAATTCCTTCCTTTTAGTTTTTTCAAATTGTGAGAAGTGCTCGTGTGTAATTTTCCAGGTATCATTGACCTTTACAAATACAAGCGTAACGTTAGCCCAGATTTGATGAACTTGCTCCTGCATAGTAGGTCTAAAATCTGCTTCGAAAGTTACAACTGCAACATCACCGAAAACATCAATTTTTAAATCGCCAAG
>JAADIB010000240.1:2023-3314 GCA_013151565.1 Chlorobiota bacterium | reverse complement strand
TTATTATTGGGTAAAGTCAATGTTACTTTGTATGTGTCTTTGCCGCCGATTTTTTCCATACCGGTTAGTTCCGCCTTAATACCATGCTTTTTATAATCTAAGAACAAATTCAGCGTTGCTTCCAGTTTTGTCTCAAGCAGATTATCGCCTTTCAGCGGTACTTCTTTTCCCATTGCAATTTGAACGCCTTTTGTCCCGTCAAATATAGTCTTCTGCTGCATTGCTCCGGCATCCAGAAGAGTAATTTATTAGGCGCTTTTTGTGATATAGTGATTTTTATTTCCATTCCCTGAACGGAACCTTTGATCACCGAGACTTTATCTTTGATCTTTTCTACATTCTGCCTGCCGCCAATAGCTTCTATATAATTATTGAGGACGGTCTCAGCGGTTACTCCAGCCGGAATTTTACTCATCGTAGGATCATACTTATTTCCATATTTATCGTAGTAATCAACCTTACCGCTTGTGCTGAATCTTTTTAGTCCACCGGCAACTTCCGATGCTTTGCCCACAACCAGAACGTAGGCTTTATCCGGTTTAACATATTTCTTTGCCAGCTTTTGAACATCGTCAACTGTTACGGCATTCAGCTTCTGCAAATAAGTTTTGTAATAATCGTTAGGTAAATTGTACCTTGCAATATTAAGTGCAAACGATGCAACCGTTTGAGGGCTTTCGAGCGAACGAGAAAAACTTCCGGTTAAATAATTTTTAGCAGCCTGCAGTTTCTTTTCAGATACTTTTTCATTTCTGAATTTTGTCATCACGTCTATAAAAGCCGCTACTGCGCTGTCTGTAACCTCATTGCGTGCATCACACGAAGCGGTAAAGTTTCCTATTATTCTATCGGCATTTGTTGAAGAGTATGCGCCGTAAGTATAACCCTTCTCCTCCCTTAATACTTGGAACAGTTCTCCTGAAGCGCCGCCGCCGAGAAGATAGTTCATTACTCTGGCTTTAATTGCCTCTTCAGTGAAAACTTTCAGGTCAATCGGGTAAGTAATTGAAATTGTGGATTGAACAGAATTGTCTCTATCAACCATTGCTACTTTTCTTACCAACGGTTTCTTAACTTTTTTATATGTAAATGTCGGAACATCTTTTCCTTCCCAATCGCTGAAATATTTTGTTACAAGTTCCTCGGCTTCATCCTTTGTTATATCACCGACAACAGCCATGTACCCAATATTAGGATGGAAGTATGTGTTGTAATAATCCTTGCACATATCCAACGTAATCGAGCTTACTGTTTCTTCTGTTTCCAGTTCTCCGTAAGGATGATCTTTTCC
>JAADIB010000240.1:0-2003 GCA_013151565.1 Chlorobiota bacterium | reverse complement strand
CTAACATTTGCAGCAATTGCGCTCGGACTATCCTCGGCAGATTTTAGTCCCGAGATGGTCTGCTTTTTAATTTTATCCAACTCTTCTTGTTTGAATGCAGGATGCAGAACAACATCCGCCATTATTTCCATTATTTTTTCACTATGCTTTTTCAGAGCAGAAGCATAAACACCAGTTGAGGATGTAGATAAACTCGCCCCGATAAAATCAATATCTTCGTCAAGCTGATCTTTTGTCCTATTCGTTGTTCCTGTTCTCAGTAACTGTCCCGCAATCGATACATACCCCATGTGTTCCTTTTCCATAATCGGGTCACGATGAAGCACTAATGAAAAAGCAACTTTCGGGATCTTATGATTTTCAACTACAAAAACTTTTAATCCGTTCGGCAGTTCAAAGGATTCATAATCACCTATCTTTATTTCAGGCGCCGGACCAGGTTCGGGCATTTTGCTTCGGTCTACTTGTGCAGCAAGAGGAATCGAAACAATTAAAAATAAAATGAACATTAATTTTTTCATTTTTATTAACTCCAAATTTTATATTTCTCGTTATTTTTTTTCTTCTGATTTTGGTAAATAGTATAATACAACACGTTCGTTATTCTTCAGATATTTATCCGCCACATTTTTTATATCCTCACGCGTAACAGCCATGTATTTTTCCAACTCATGATTTATCTCGTTAGTATTTCCGTAAAAGACATAATAAGCAGGAAGCGCTCCGGCTAAACCGGCATCAGTGGAGTTACTATTAGTGATCCTAGTTTCAATTTGATTCTGAAGTTTTTTAAATTCTTTTTCCGAGATCAATTCTGTTTTAACTTTATCAATTTGCTCCTGCAACGACTTTTCAAGTTCATCGGCAGGAACTCCCATATTAGCAATTGCATAAACAATAAATTGTCCTGAATCTTCCAGCGCCAGAGGAACCGAACCGGCAAAGACCGCCTTCTGCTGCTTGTCCACCAGCTCTTTATATATCCTTGCGCTTTGACCGCCGGATAAAAGTGTTGTTAACATATCTATCAATTGCATAAGATTGCGGATCAGTTTTTTTAGGAATTTGATATGACATCAGAACCATCGGTAATTGAATATTATCATAAACCGTATCCTTTACTTCTGCTGTTTTTCTCGGCTCAACAATATCCGGATATGTGATTTTCTCTGTACCGCGCGGAATATCAGCGAAATATTCTTTAACCAATTCCTTTGCCTTTTTGATATCAATATCGCCTGATATGGTTAACACTGCATTGTTAGGAACATAATAATGTTTATAAAACTTCATGAACTCATCAATTGTTGCCTTATCAATGTATTGATTAGAACCAATGGGTGTCCAGTGGTATGGATGTTTTGTGTAAGCGTGTTTAAATGTTTCTTCCAATAATGTGCCGTATGGTTGATTATCAAGACGCTGTTTCCTTTCTTCCTTTACAACCTTTCTCTGTGTCTCAACTCCGGCGCTGTCAATTTTTAAGTGGAGCATTCTTTCCGATTCCAGCCACAAGCCAAGCGCTAACTGATTCGAAGGAAGAATTTCATAATAATACGTTCTGTCAAAATCTGTTGTTGCATTATTAGTACCGCCGTTACTTGATACAATTTTGTGATACTCCCCTCTGGGAATATACTTGGAGCCTTCGAACATGAGATGTTCAAAAAAATGTGCGAACCCTGTTCTATCAGGTTTCTCATTCTTAGAGCCAACATGATAGAAAACTGATACTGCAACAATCGGTGTTGAATCATCTTGATGTAAAATTACATGCAAGCCGTTGTCCAAATCATATTCCTCAAACTCAATTTCTCTTTGCTGTGCAGATAGAACAAGTGAAATTGCCAAAAAGAGAATAATGACCAATCTGTTTTTACCCATTAGTTTCCCCCTAATGATTTAATTGAATTAAAAATGTAAGATTATCTTGGAATAATATGAAATAAAATTCTGAATCAAAAATGAATATTTATTCTTTTTTACATAATGTACATTCAAAT
>JAADIB010000184.1:7923-8438 GCA_013151565.1 Chlorobiota bacterium | reverse complement strand
ACAATAATAGTAGGATCAATACCCGCTTCAGTTAATACTAAACCAACCATCGAAGTTGTTGTCGTTTTACCATGAGTACCGGCAATACCAATACCGTATTTCATCCTCATAGTTTCGGCAAGCATCTCGGAACGTTTGATCACTGGAATATTTTTTTCCATTGCAGCTTTAACTTCAGGATTCTCTGTATTAACAGCGGAAGAATAAACCAGTACATCGCAGTCAGTTACGTTTTCTGCCGAATGCCCAATTGAAACTTTAATACCCAGGTCTCTTAACCGTTCGGTGTTTGCCGATTCATTCATATCGGAACCTGATATTTCGAACCCGCGGCTCAGCATTATTTCAGCAATACCGCTCATACCAATTCCACCGATGCCGACAAAGTGTATTTTCTTTATAATCCTTTGAAACATCTTTTTATCTTAATCCCCTATATCATTAGATGCAAGTTTCATTATCTCGTTTGCAATAATGTTTGCTGCATCAGGTTTTGCAAATTTTTTAATATTGGT
>JAADIB010000184.1:0-7808 GCA_013151565.1 Chlorobiota bacterium | reverse complement strand
GCATTTTTGTACTGATGATCTTCCGCAACATTCGGAGAAGGCACAAAAATTACAGGTAATCCAAGCAGCGCAACTTCAGCAATTGTAGTAGCTCCGGCTCGCACAATTAATAAATCTGCAATTGAGTAAGTTAATGAAATATTATCAAAATATTTCTTCACTTTTACCAAATCGCTGTCATATTTTTTAAATTGTTCAAAATAAAATTCTCCGGTTTGCCAAAGCACTTGTATATCAAGTTCTTTCAAGCGATCTAGATTCTTTTCAATTGCATTGTTGATAGATCGTGCACCTAAACTTCCACCGATTATCACCAATGTTTTCTTATCTTTATCCAAATCAAAGTGCTGCAATGCAGTTTCTCTATCATGTAATCTAATATCCATTCTGAT
Source organism: Chlorobiota bacterium (assembly GCA_013151565.1). GTDB lineage: Bacteria > Bacteroidota > Ignavibacteria > Ignavibacteriales > Melioribacteraceae > SZUA-22. Next base: position 7,416 of record JAADIB010000184.1, on the reverse strand, counting down.
CGGATTTCCGCTGTTAACTAATTTTGAAGTATTATGAAAGTATTTCTTTGACTCTTCAAAACTCACAAATATTTTACGTGCTTTTTTCTCTAATAATCTATTTGTTAAACCGGGATAACTGTTTTGCTCCATTAACACAACTCGTGCTCCCATAAAGGATGCTCCCCAAATTGCCGGTCCTGAAACATATGCTCCCGTACCAATTGCCACATGCGGTTTGTATTTTATGCTTATCATTAACGATTGGAGCATGGAAACAATAAGTTTTATTGGGAACAACAAATTCTTAAGAGTTAATTTTCTGGTAATTCCGCTTATCCAGATAGTTCGTAAATCAAATCCTAATTTCGGTAGAACTCTTGCTTCAATTTTTTTCTTTGTCCCTACAAATAATATTTTTGATTCCGGCTGCAATTCAAGAATTTTCTGAGCAACGGCAATTGCCGGATAAAGGTGACCTCCTGTTCCTCCGCCTGCAAACAAAAATCTATATGTTAATTGGTTATTACTCAATTATTTTTACCTTTGGTTTTGCGCTCTTACTTGATTGATGAGCAATATTTATTAATATCCCAACCGAAGCACTAAACAATATTATAGACGTTCCGCCAAAACTAATAAACGGAAGAGTTATTCCTGTCGTTGGTAAAAGTCCTGTAACAACACCTGCATTAATAAATGCGCTAATTATTATATTAAATGAAATTGCAAATCCTAAAAGCTGACCGTATTCATCTTTTGCCCGTTTGGCAATAATTATTCCAATTACAAAAAGTGCAAAGAACAGTGTAAGAACTAACACAGTACCTAAAAATCCGAACTGTTCGCCCAATACAGAGAATATAAAATCACCATACGATTCAGGTAAGAAGAGATCACTTTGACGGCTTTGTCCAATTCCAACACCTAACAGTCCACCGCTTCCTAGTCCAATTTTCGCCTGCATTACTTGAATGTTCGGCACACTATTGTTTTGAATACTAGATATAAAGTCAACTATTCTCTGCCGCGAATGTGAGAACATCATCATAGCAGCACTCCCGGCAACCGATGCGGCGCCTAGTGTTGCAGCTATATGTCGTAATCTTCCGCCTCCAATGTAAAGTAATGTAAAGCTGGTAAAGATTATTATCATACTTGTACTTAAATTCGGCTGTACTAAAACCAAGCCGGCGACAACAAATATCCAGACCAAAGTATATTGGAAACCGTGTTTAAAATCTTTTAAGAGTTTTCCCTTTCTCTCTATCATTCCCGCAAGATGCATAAATAGTACTAATTTGGCGACCTCAGACGGTTGGAATCTGATTACACCAAGATCAATCCACCTTGCCGCACCTTTAAATTTAGGAGCCAGCAAGATCGTTAATATCAGCAAAGCTATTACAATGAATAACATCGGTTTGCTGTACTCTTTATATTTTTCATAGGGAATGATCGCAAAAGCTATCCCGGTTAAAAGTGCTGCAAGTAACTTGCCTATATGTGATCTGAATAAGAAATATATATTATCGAACTTAACTTCGCTGTAAGTACCGCTGGCGGTAAAAACAAGTACTGCGCCGAGAACCATCAGCAGTATTACTATTAATATCATTGATCTTACTAATGTTTTCATATTGATAAACTCTCTACTGCTTTTTTAAATACTTCTCCTCTATGTTCGTAATTTTTAAACATATCAAAACTTGCGCATGCCGGTGAAAGAAGAACAATATCTCCGCTGTCGGCTTCTTCCATTGCTTTGTTCACACATGCTTCTAATGAATCCATCTTTTCAACTTGTACATAATTCTGAAAATAATCATAAACCTTTTCTGCCGATGAACCGATCGCATAAATCTTTTTCACATTCTTTTTAACCAGTTCTTTTATTCTGCTATAGTTGTTTCCTTTATCCTTACCGCCTAGTATAAGGTATATCGGTTTTTTAAAACTGCGAAGCGCATACCAAACCGATTCAACATTTGTAGCTTTCGAATCATTCACAAACTCAATTCCTTTGATCACCTTAACCAATTCCAATCTATGCTCAACTCCGGTAAATGAGCTTACAGCTTTTAGAATACTGTCATTATCAATTCCAAGAAGTTTTGCAACAGTTATAACTGCAAGCGCGTTATAACGATTATGCTCACCTCTCAGAGTTATATATTTAGTGCTTCCAACTTCAACTGTTTCATCATCATGATTGAAGTATATGATTTCATTATCAATATAACAGCCGTCCTCAGTTAAAGGCGCTAATGAAATTCCGTAACAGCCGGTACTTCTTTTACGGAAACTGCTCACAACTTTATCGTCACTGTTAAAAATAAAAAAGTCATCATCATCTTGATTCTTCGCTATCTGGAATTTGGAACCTACATAATAATCGAAGTTGTCTTCATATCTATCTAAGTGGTCCGGTGTAATATTCAAGATAATCGCGAACTTCGGTTTGAACGTTTCTATATGATCCAACTGAAAACTCGAGACTTCAAGAGCGACAAATTCATCTTCTTGAATACCCAATACTATATCGGAAAAAGCGATTCCAATATTTCCTGCCAGTTTTGTCTTCTTCCCGCATCTGTTCAAAACATGCTCGCAAAGACTTGTTGTAGTAGTCTTTCCGTTTGTCCCGGTAATCGCAATTATAGTACCTTTATTGAACCATGATGCAAATTCTAATTCGCTAATAATTTTTATGTTTTTTTCAACTGCTTCACTCAGAACTTTGGAATTTGACGGAACGCCAGGACTAGTTATGATATAGTCACAATTGAAAACCTTGTTCGTGTGTCCGCCTATTTCATATTCAATTCCCAGTTCATCAAGTTCTTTTAATCTTTCCCGATCAATACCGGTAGAAAGATCACTAACAAACGGAACAGCACCGAGTTTTTTTGCAAGCTTAGCAACAGCAATACCGCTTATAACGGCACCTAATATTGTTATATGTTGATTTGATATATCTTTCATCTTATCTTGAATGAAGCCAAACTGATAATTGCTAAAATTATTGTAACTATATAGAACCGCATTACGATTTTTGGTTCAGCCCAACCCAGCATTTCATAGTGATGATGGATCGGTGCCATTTTAAAAACTCTTTTTCCAATACCGAATTTCTTTTTTGTGTATTTGAAATAGAGCCGCTGTATTATCACAGAAAGTGTCTCTATAAAAAATACTCCGCCTAATAAAGGTATCAGCAATTCTTTTTTTATAAGGATCGCAATTATTCCAAATGCCCCGCCAAGAGCAAGCGATCCGGTATCACCCATAAATATTTGAGCGGGATAAAAGTTAAACCACAAGAACCCTAAACCTGCGCCTATTATTGCTGCAATGAATACAGTCAATTCTCCAGAACCGGGCAGATAAATTATATTTAAATAATCCGACCAAATTATATTACCCGATACATAACTCATAACTGCCAGCGAAAGCATCACAAAAGTGATAGTACCCATTGCTAATCCATCCAAGCCATCGGTTAAATTAACGGCATTTGATGTTGCAGTTATTATAAATATAACCATCGGTATATAGAGATACGAAAAATCCCAATTCATGTTTTTAAAGAACGGTAAAGTCGTCTGCGTGTTATACTCGGCAAACTCAGGTAAATAGTAAATTGCAAACCCAACCACTAACCCGACAATAATCTGTCCGAGCAATTTGTAACGGGCTATTAAACCTTGCGGAAATTTTTTTACAACTTTAAGATAATCGTCAACAAAACCGACAAAGCCCAAAAAGAGTGTGCCGAACAATGCAAGCAGAATATAAGCGCTTTTCAAATCACTCCATAGTAGAACAGGAATCACAATTGACAAAAGAATAATTAGCCCGCCCATCGTCGGTGTACCGGCTTTCTGTAAATGCGATTGCGGTCCTTCTTCTCTAATGGTTTCGCCTATCTGTTTTTTCTTTAGGAAATTAATGATCTTAGGTCCCACAAAAAATGCTATAAATAAAGCAGTTATAGCCGAAATGGAAGAACGGAAAGTCAAATACTTAAACACACCGAATCCCGGTGGTGATAGTAGTTTTTCGATATAATCAAATAGATAGTAAAACATTATGCAGCTTTGTTCCTTATCTGTTCCGCAAATTCTTCCATCTTCATTCCACGAGAGCCTTTTACCAAAATCACTTGATCGGAAAAATCATTTTTATTTATGAATGATTTTAGCGTTCGTCTATTTATAAAGTAATTTATATTTATACTAGTTTTTATCTTCCGCAATTCCTTATCAAGATGACTCATCAATTTTCCGATCATCATGACATTATTGATTTTATTCTTTGTGATCAATCCCGCTAAGCTTTTATGATACGTAACTGCTTGACTCCCAAGTTCAAACATGTCGCCGATAATTATAGTCTTAACTTTGTAAGACTTTATCCCTTTAAGTAGGATTATCGCTGCTTCCATTGATGCGGGATTGGCGTTATATGTATCGTCAATCAGCATCATGTTATCAAACTTTTGTACGGACAATCTTCCGGGAATTTGTTTTAGTTTACTCACACCCGACTTGATATGCTTAATCGAAAGTTTTAAGTGCTGTGCAACGGCAACGGCAGCCAAAACATTCTGAGCATTGGATCTGCCATAGATCGGCAAAGTGACTTCATAATTTATGGTTTTATATGAAACGCTTAACTTAGTTCTTCCGTCTTCCGTGTAGCCTGTAATCTTACCTTTAACATCACATTTACCTTTGAATCCAAATGTAACTTTACTGCTGATCTTTTTTGTGTTCTTCTTGATTATCACGCTGTCATTATTAACGAAGATAACCCCGTTATTTACCAGAGTTGAATTTAACAAAGCGCTTTTTTCTTTATAAACACCGTCTTGATCAATTAAATATTCTAAGTGTGAATCGCCTATGTTTGTTATCAAAGCATAATCGGGACTTGCTATTTCAGCTGTATATTTTATTTCGTTAAAATGGTTCGTCCCATGTTCAAGAATTAAAACTTCGCAGCTTGATTTTGTTGAGAGTATTGTAAGCGGCACACCAATATGATTGTTATTATTTGCTATACTTTTCTCTGTTTTGAATTTCTCACTTAAAATAGTTGCTAATATCTCTTTAGTTGTTGTTTTGCCGTTGCTTCCGGTAATGGAAATTACTTTTGCCTTTAATTTTGATCTCCATATATGAGCTAACTCTCCGTAAGCTTTGATCGTATTCGGCACTGTAATTATCGGAACATTTATATGATCAAAATCTTTTAGATTACGTTTATTAATTACTATTGCCGATGCGCCTTTATTTACAGCTTCATCAATGAATTTATGACCGTCAAACTTTGCGCCTTTGATAGCGACAAAAAGTGAATTCTTCCTAATATTTCGTGTATCTGTTGAAACCGAGGAAACAGCTTTAAATTCTGTCGGATTATAGATCACAGATCCGTTAAGATTGAATATGTCAGCTAAGGTGATCTTCATTAACATTCTTCCAAATATTTGATAGCTGTTTCTTTGTCGGAGAAGTGACTTTTTACTCCATTAATAATTTGATAATCCTCATGACCCTTGCCGGCAATAAGTATAACGGCATTTTCTTCAGAATCACAGATCGCGTTTTTAATTGCCTCCTCTCGATCAGGATTCACAACAACACCGCTGTCTCCAATTCCTTCCATTATATCTTCGATGATTTTCAGCGGGTCTTCCGATCTCGGATTATCAGAAGTGACATATACTTTATCACTCAACTCACTAGCAATTGTACCCATAATCGGACGCTTGAATTTATCTCTGTCACCGCCGCAGCCAAAAACCGTGTATATTGGTCTTTCCCCTTTTACTATATGATGAACAGACTCTAAAGCTTTCTGTAAACTATCTGCCGTATGCGAATAATCAACTATGACTTTTTTGGAACCTTTGCTCACTACTTCAAATCTGCCGGGTACTTGCGGCGTAGTTTCGATACCTTCTAAAACTTTTTCAGGCATTACACCTTCCAGCAAACCTACAGCAGCGGCAGCTGTAGCATTATAGCTATTGAATTTCCCAATCAATTTTGTACTTACTTTATAAGAATTCTGCAGATACGATAAATCGAATGAGGTTCCATTCAAGTCGAACTGGACATTACTGATCAAGAACATTGCATCATCAACTGTCCCGTATGAAAATAGCTCGCTTTGATTCTCTTTCAAAAGCTGCTGCCAATGCTCATCATCTTTGTTGAAAATTATTCTACCGCTTGGTTTCATTGAATCAAACAAAATTTTCTTTGCTTCAAGATAATGATCAAAATCAGGGTGGAAGTCCAAATGATCGGAAGTAATATTTGTAAACACTGCAAAGTCAAAATCCAATCCGTAAACCCTATCAAGAGCGAGAGAGTGTGATGAAACTTCCATCACACAATGAGTATAATTTGCATCAACCATTTCTCTCATGTATTGATTTATCTTGTTTGATTCCGGTGTAGTAAGAGTTGACTCAATCGTAGAACTGCCTATATAATTGGAGATAGTTCCGAGCAGCCCGGTTTTATACCCGGCAGTTTCTAATATTTTCTTTATATAAAAAGCAGTTGTCGTTTTTCCGTTTGAACCGGTTATTCCAATTAACTTAAGCTCTCGTGAAGGATTCCCATAAAGATTGCACGATAACTCTGCAAAGGCTCTCCTGCTATTATTCACAACAATTTTCACTACATTATTCTGAAGGAAAAGAGCATCCGGAGTTTCATTATCATCCTCCATCACAATAGCTTTGGCACCTTTACTAATTGCGTCAGGGATAAATTTTCGTCCGTCGGTCTTGAAGCCCTTGATAGCCACGAAGATCGACTTATCATTCACTTCTGCCGAGTTGTTGGTAATATTATTGACCTCCATAAATTCAGGAGCACCGATAACACTTACAACTTGAACGCTATTTATTAACTGATCCAATTTCATTAATTAATTCGTACTTTATTTTTTAAGTTCGGATTTTCGCATTTTATTACGCAGACCAATCCATCTTTGATCTTTGTATTCGGCTTAATGCTCTGTGAAACAACCGTACCGCTTCCTTCCGCTTTATATTGGATGCCAAGATCATGAAGAATTTTGATCGCTTCTCTTTTTGTAAAATTATTTAAGTTCGGCATAACGGTTGAGTCAACAGAATACTTTTTCTTTTTACCAGAATTTGGGAATAAGACTCTTTGCTCCGGTAAGTTAGAAGTAACAAATATATCTTCATTCTGCTGCAGCTTTAACTTAGGCGTTATTTCATATTTGTTGTTAGGAACTTCTTTTTTAATTTCAGTTCCATCGTTGTCTAGAATCCGCTTTGCAACTTCATGGAAGATAGGCGCAGCAACTTTACCACCGTATCTGCCTATCTTAGGTGAACTGACAACTATCAGAATAAGTATCTGCGGATTTTCAACCGGGAAAAAT
>JAADIB010000368.1 GCA_013151565.1 Chlorobiota bacterium | reverse complement strand
ACTCAATTTAATTAAAATTCACTAAAAATATTCTATCAAATATATTGTTCTATAAAAATATTTAAACCTATAGGAATAACAACTACTAATTTTTTCTTTTGAGAGTATTTACATAAATTAAATACTACAAATAAAATTGTTAAATTTATGGAGAAATAGAATTATGCCCTTCCCAAAAGCATTTTATCGTTGGCGTCCTCACCCTTGGCACGGGTTGGAGATTGGAGAAAAACCGCCGGAATTAGTTAATGCATATATCGAGATAACACCTTTTGACCTGGTTAAATATGAAGTTGATAAATACACTGGTTATATGAATGTTGATAGACCGCAGCGGAGTTCGTCTCACCCGCCGGCATTGTATGGATTTATTCCGCGCACTTACTGCGGGGAAGAGACAAGTAAACTGAATCCGAAAGTGGATAAAGGCGACCATGATCCGCTTGATATTTGTGTGATAAGTGAACGCCCGATTTCAAGAGGTGAAATAATTCTCCGTGCAAAAGTCGTTGGTGTAATCCAAGGTATCGATCACGGTGAAGCTGATGACAAAATTGTTGCAGTATTAAAAAATGATAATATTTACGGAGATATCACCGATATTTCTGAACTACCCAAGGTGATTGTTGAAAGACTAACACATTATTTTATGACCTATAAACTCATTCCCGGTGAGGAAAGTAAATTCACGATAGAGAAGGTTATGGGAAAAGAAGCAGCTTTTGGCGTTGTACGTGCTGCTATTAAAGATTATGAAGAAGTTTTCGGGGAGTAAAAAGATATATTATAACAGTAATTTTGACGGATAGACGAATAATTTTATAACATATAGACCCGATATACGAAATACGTTTATCGGGAATGTTATACGCAACTATAGGTGCATACGTGAAAGTATACAGCAAAAAGAAAAATTAGATGCAATACGATGTTTTCATATGCCATGCTAGCGAAGATAAAGATGACTTCGTTCGACCACTAGCCGAGAAGTTGAGACAACAACATATTGATGTGTGGTATGATGAATTTTCTCTTAAGATTGGAGATAGTCTTACTCAAAAAATTGATGAAGGATTATCTGTTTCAAGATTCGGAATTGTGGTTTTAAGTCCTAATTTTTTTAAAAAACCTTGGGCAAAAAGAGAATTAAATGGATTGACTCTAAGAGAGATGGTCGAGAAAAGAGACCTTATTCTACCTATATGGCATAGAGTAGATGTTCAAGATGTAATGCAATTCTCTCCATCACTTGCTGATAAAAAAGCAGGGACTTCTTCTGTTGGAATTAATTCTTTAATTAGAGAACTAACAAAAAGGATTAAACCTGATGATAGTCCTCTTATTGTAGCTCGCGATTATCTAGCTAATTTAAATGTCGATACTCCTCCAATATCTGATGAATGGTGGTTGGATGTTGTAGAATATAAAGAATACCTTAAATATCCTGATACTAATGTAGGAACACGCTGGTTATTTCCTTTACCATATCGAAATGAAGACCGTGGATTTAAAAGAGGGCAAAACATTGCCTCTACTGCATTACAAATGGATTGGTCTTTTGAAGGAGAAGAGTTGAACATCTCACCTACCACACATCCAGAGATTGTTCATGAATTTATTCATCGTTGGCCCGGACTATATGATTGCGCCAAAGCAAATCCAAATGTACTTGCGATGTATGTTCCACAGTTAACCATACCAGGATTTGATTCTGGATTTGAAGATGAGTTCGATGAACTTCTAAAACCGGACAATAATAATGCAGACTTAATATTTTCTTATGGTAGGCATGATACAGTTGATGGTAATAAGCCTCTATGTGGAGATATTATTGCATATAGACATCCTGAGTTTGGGAATTACACGTCAGAAGAACTTGGACATTGGTATTTTGATGCACATGATACAAGATATATTCGCTCATATTGGGAGATTTTTGAAGGTCTAGTTTGGCTTTTAAGTCATGATTCTGATTGGCTACCTGAAAAATTAAGGAATGTATTAATAATTGGTATTTGCAATCGTAATCGTTGGGCAGATTATAATAATAATTTTAGTAATCCTTTTATTTATGCTTTATGGGATAAAAACCGTAAGCAATTTAACCTTACAAAGAGGATTCAAAAAGGATTAAACCAACTTGTAACGGACGCACTAGAAAAATTAGAAATCACTCAAAATTCAGAAGATATTACAAGCAAACTTTTGGAAATAGGATTAGTTGAAAAATTCTATGATTATAAAGAAAGGATTGAAAAAAAGAGAAATAAAAGCAGCGCATAACATGCGGTCATAAAACATTTGGGGTGTAGTGGTTATTCGAGCATCCTGCCACGCATCAATTTTTTGCAACGGTGGATACAAACGCAGCCCGCTCTCCCAAACGTTTCATACCGCAGGAACGTTGTGCTTCACTTAAAAACAATTGAATTAAGAAGATATGAACTTAATATTTACAATTACATATGGTATTTGGTTTCTTTCAGAAATTATTATAAACAGACTTTTACGTTCAAAAGAAACAGATAAGCCGAATGTTGATAAAGGTTCTATTTATCTTATTTGGGTTATAATTTTCGTTAGCATTTTTACTGCTGTTTTTGTTACAAACAAGTATTATGTTCCATTGCTAAAAAACTCTAATATTGAATATTTTGGACTTTTACTAATTTATACTGGAATTATTTTTAGACTGTTAATTATTAGATCACTGGGTCATTTTTTTACAGTAGATGTAACTATAAAACAAAACCACAAAATAAAAAAAGACGGATTTTATAAACATTTAAGACACCCATCTTATTCTGCCTCTTTACTCTCATTTATTGGTTTTGGAATTACTCTTAATAATTTGATCTCACTGACATTGGTATTTATTTTAATCTTGACTGCTTTTATTATTAGAATAAAAATTGAAGAAAGAATATTAATCGAACATTTTGGTTCTGAGTATTTAGATTATAAAAATAATACGAAAGGAATTATACCATTTATTTATTAACAAAAGCGAAAGCACAACAAAAAATATAGTGCATTTGGCGGCTAGTGCTAATAATAAAGATGATAGTAATAAATAAACATAGTCGTAAATTAAAAATGAAGCGTTCCAAAACACCCAACACCTCATATACTTACTGTTGTGTGCAAGGTTATGAAACAAGAAATTAAGCAATAAAATGTTTATTAAATAATACTACGAGCTAACAAAAAACAATATTTTTGTAGGAAAAGAGAGTAAATGCAAGAGAGTCAAATTAAAGATTATCAAGAAATATGTGAAGTTTCAAAAGGAACAGCCACAAAAGAATTACGAGAATTAATTGAAAAATTTAACATTTTAGAACGAAAAGGGAATGTTGGTGCTGGAACTTTTTATGTAATTAGTAAAAAATGAATTGGATAATAATTGGATAAATTGGATAAAAATAAAACCAGTCCTTAACAAAAGCTATAAGCAATAGCTGAAAAACGCTACCGCTCATAGCCAAAACCGTTAAGCAAAATCAAAAAATCGATATATAAATAATAATCTTAATTTTATTAGTATTAAATTTTTGGAGAATATTATGGCTAAATTAATTTCAGTATTACACGGTAATATGAAACTATTTGTGTTTCTATTGGCTAGCATGATGATTTTATCATGTAGTCAAAAAGTTAATCTTAATTCGAACTCTGAATGGGAAGTGAAACCGGCAGAAGGGAAGTTTTCTCTTCAACTTGTTCAGAAAGAATGGGGTAAGACCTTTGAACTAACGACAAAAGGTGATGCATCCGGTCTTTTTTATATTACTGATAAGGGAACTCAATACCTGACAGGTCGTACTGGGATAGAAACTAACAATGATTCGGTGTATTCTGCTCTTTACAAAACTACAGACAGCCGTAAAGCTGTTGTAACCATTAAAAAGAGTGCTGGCGGATGTATAAATATTGATTTGAAAGTTGTTCCTGAGAAAGGTGTTAAACAGGTGGGCGCTACGATTAAATCTCTGCCGGGTGAAGGATATTACGGTTTGATGGAACGAACCGTTGACGGTCATCAGAACAAGAGTTGGAGCCCGGAAACAAAGGCAAGTCTGGATTTAAGAGGTCAGAAAGTTACCATGCTAGTTACACCAACGCTTGGAATTTATGAACCTTTTTATGTTTCTACGGATGGTTATGGGTTGATGGTAAACTCAATTCGTCCGGGAAAGTATGACCTTGCTGCAACTGATTCAACGCAGGTAAAACTGGTATTCGACGACAATACTTTAAACATGACTGTTGTACCCGGTCCGAATATGACAGATGTAATTAAAAGACTTCCAAAACTAACAGGGCAGAGTTTTCTTCCTCCCGAATGGGCATTCAGACCATTGCGCTGGCGTGACGAGCATGTTAACCGCAAAACATATTACGACGGAACACCCAACAGAGCGCCTTATAACTCAGAGCTTGTCGAGGATATTTTGATGGCACAGGCGTATGATATTCCTATAGGAACATATTGGGTTGACCGCCCGTGGGCAAAAGGTAATCGTGGCTGGGGTGACCTATACTGGGACCCGGTACGTTTCCCGAATGCTCAGGATATGATAAAATGGCTTGACAAAAAAGATATCAAGTTTCTGGTTTGGATAGCTCCCTGGGCTGCCGATAACCTTTTAAAAGAAGGTCTGGAAAAGGGATACATGATGCCCGGAATGAAAAAAGTATTAGGTGAAAACAAGAAAAATGGACCCTGGCTTATTGATCTGACAAAAGAGGATGCAAGGCAATGGTATAAAAAAACATTGAAGGATCGATTGATCAAAATGGGTGTTGCAGGTTTTAAAATGGACAGATCTGAAGAGATTGTTTCAAAAATTGATACATTTACTTTGTGGAATGGCTTGAAAGTTCATGATATCAGAAACGATTATCCAAGACTGTATGTAAAGACTGCTTACGAAGCCCTGAAAGAAATAAGGGGTGGAAATGATTTTCTTGCCATGCCGCGGGCAGGCTTCACCGGGAGCCAGCAATACGGAGTTTTCTGGGGAGGTGATATTGGAGCTGGAGAGCTTGGGTTACGTACCGCCTTAATTGCAGTACAACGATGCAGTTTCATGAACTTCCCGATATGGGGTTCTGATATTGGCGGATACTGGAAAAAACCGTTGTCCCATATCAACATGGCACGATGGTTGGCTTTCGGAGCTTTTACTCCTATCATGGAAGTTGGTCCGCTTGATAACCTGGCACCATGGAATATGCCTTACAAACCATCATATGACACAGAACTGATAGCTATTTACAGAATGTATAGTATTATTCACGATGAGCTTGCCGGCTATTCACACAAAATGGCGGAAAAGGCTGCTAAAACTGGCATGCCTATCGTTCGTCCTCTCTCATTGACTTATCCTCATGACAAGAAAGCTGTAAAGCGTTGGGATGAATATATGTATGGCGATAATATTCTTGTAGGTATCGTTTGGAAGAACAACCAAAAGAAGTTTGAAATGTATCTTCCCGAAGGACGCTGGATTGATTACTGGACAGGTAAAGAGTATATGGGCAACAAAACAATTACTATTGATTGTCCTGATTACAAAATACCTATTTTCTTTACCGGACCCAATCCACCTAAACTTCCTGATCCTAACAAATTATACAAGGAGTCGTTTAAGTTAGCATCTAAAAAACCGAATTTGTACAAACTGCAAAAGAAAGAGTTCGGTAAATAATTTTAAAAAATATATATTAAGTTTCCGTTGCAAATTCTGGTATATATGGTTTTGTAGCGGAAATTTATTTTTGCCGCAGATTCGCGAACTTGTCTGCCGAATGGTAGATTAGCGGCAAACATAAAGCTTTATGTTCGTAATTCTTTTCCGCCAAGTTCTTTTATGATAGCATTTATCAATGAACTTTCTTCTTCTGATAAATTATCATCAACGTTTGAGATCACTTCTTTGGAGAGGTTCTGGGTTCTGGATTCTGGATTAACCGGATTCTGGGTGGATTTGTTCAATGTTGAATTTTCAGTTGTAATTTTATTCGCCGGTATCTGAGTCTCTGGTTTCGGTAGAGTTTCTAATTTAGGTTTTTTTTTTACATCGGATGAACCAAAGTTCCCGGTTTTAATTTTTTCCAGCAATTCACTAATGGTTGAAGTTTTTTCAAAGCCGATAATATGGCTGAGTACAATTTCTGTGAGCAGCTTCTGATTTTGAGATAACTTAAGCTGTCCTTGCGCTTTATTAAGATAGGTAAGAATTCTGAGGATATCAGCTTCGGAAAATGAATCAACATGATCCAAGTATTTCTTCTTTAGATTTTCAGAAGTCTCAACAAGTGAGGTATCTTTTCTGAGGATCACAGTCATTATATTTCTGAAATGTTCAACAAGTCCTGCCATAAAATCGATATAATTCCAGCCGTTATCGTATAGCGCTTTGGAAACATCAAACGCTTCGTTGAAATTTTTTGACAGAAGTGCATCGGAAATTCTGAAATACAATTCCTCGTCAATCAGATTCAACATCTGCGAAACAATTTCGGCTTTTATCTTCGTTCCGCCGAATGCAATTACTTGATCGAACAGACTTTGTGCATCTCTTAAAGCGCCATCGGCTTTTTTTGCAATTAGCGTTAGAGATTGATCATCCACCTCAATATTTTCTGACTTGCTAATTTTTAACAACTGATCTTTAATTGCATCAAGACTAATTCTTCTGAAATCATATCTCTGACATCTCGAAATTATTGTAAGAGGGACTTTGTGAATATCAGTTGTGGCAAAAATAAAAATTGTATGCTCGGGCGGTTCCTCGAGAGTTTTTAAAAGTGCATTGAACGATTCGGTAGTGAGCATATGAACTTCGTCAATAATATAAACTTTATAACTTCCCTTTGTTGGGGCATATTTTACAGATTCACGAAGTGTTCTTATTTCCTCAATTCTTCTGTTTGAAGCTCCGTCAATCTCAATAATATCAAGGGATTGAGAGGAGTTGAACGAGTTGCACATTTCGCATTTGTTACAAGGTTCGCCGTTAACTTGGTTTGTGCAGTTCAGCGTTTTGGCTAAAATTCTTGCGGTTGTGGTTTTACCAACTCCGCGCGGACCGGCAAATATGTAAGCATGTGCAATTCTTTCACTTACAATTGCGTTTTTAAGCGTTCTTGTAATATGCTCTTGACCGACAATTTCGTCAAAAGTTCTGGGTCGCCATTTCCTAGCTGTTACTACATAAGTCATCTTTAAACCAAGTTAAAATCATACAAGAGCAAATTTATCTAATTCTAATTTACTAACCAAAAAATTACAGAATTGTTCTAAATAAAATTTATCTATTTCATTAAATGCTGAAAGTTCATAACTATCCAAATCCAACACTCCCCATACAATTTCATTGAGGATCAGCGGCACAACAATTTCTGATCTTGATCCGGAATCACACGCAATATGATCTGAAAATTTTTCTACATCATCAACTATTATTGTCTGCTTGTTAAGAGCAGAAGTTCCGCATACACCGTTTCCAATTTTGATTTCCGTACAAGCGGTATTTCCTTGAAACGGTCCGAGAAAAAGTTTATCGTTACTTCTAATATAAAAACCCACCCAACTTATCTTACTGAAACTCTGTTTTAATGCAGAAGTAAAATTTGAAAGATTCGATATGATCTTATCAGTCGGGGCAATCAAATGTTCAAGCTGATTTGACAACTGCTTATAAATAGTTTCCTCGTTTTGGGAATTATCAATATTCAATTCAAACGACATCTACTTCTTCGCTTTCTTTGTTGCTCTAGCTCTGCCGAAAACATAGGGTAAAGCCTGTTTTATTTCCGCTATCGGTATTATTTTCATTCCTTCTTTTACTTCCGGTTTAATTTCGGAAAGATCCTTTTCATTAT
>JAADIB010000245.1:1301-9196 GCA_013151565.1 Chlorobiota bacterium | reverse complement strand
TCAATCTGACCATGAGCGAACATCGGCAGACCGGGAAGCGTTATCATCATCATCAAAACGCCGAAGTACTTATCATCAGTGCCGAACTGCTGAATTGCAGTTTCTTCATCTGGATTGCTCATGAAATTGACATATCTTTTCAATATCTCCGGCTCAAATTCTAAAGTGTTGTAAATCAGTTCGCGGTATTTATCATTTTCCTCTTTCATCAGCATATGCATGAAAGCAGAGTTATAAACCCTGTGCATTCCAAGTGTTCTAACAAAGTATCCTTCCATCAGCCAGAATGCCTCAGCTAATAAAAGTGTATGCGGCATTTCTTCATTTATCCTATCAACCACCTCACGCCAGAATTCAACAGGAAACATTTCATCAAACTGCGCTCTTGTCATTGCATGGTCTGCCCGCGATGGGATATCTCCCCCTCTACCCGGCTGAGGATACCACAAACGCGAAAAATGTTTTTTAGCTAATGTCATTGCAGCGTCAAAACGAATGATCGAGAACCTTCGAGCAACATCAAATATTTTTTGGATCACAGCTTCACGAACTTCCTGCTTCAGCAAATCCAGTTGTGCAGTATCGTTCCACGGCATCATCGTTCCGTCGTTCCCGTGATAGATATACCGAATATCATTATAGCGTTTATCAATTCTTCTGAAAACAACCGCAGCATCGGTTTTTCTCCAATAACCGTCCTCAATTTTTATCTCTATATCGGGATGTTCTGATAAATCCTCGCCGGTGAATTGATAAGACGGGAAAGGCGATTCGGGAACTTGTATAAAATAATCAGGATGATTAATAACCCAATCTGAAAAAATACCGGTATGATTCGGCACCATGTCACTTGCAAGACGAATACCTCGCTGTTTTGCTTTTTCGTTCAGCACCTGAAATGCTTCTTCTCCGCCGATATCGTGCGCAATTTGATAATCGTATAAAGAATATGCTGATGCAACCGCATCAATATTTCCCATTATGTGTTTGATCCTTTTAGAAGCGGGACTTCGTTCCCAAACTCCGATAAGCCATAACCCGTTCATATTCCAATGAGCAAGCTGGTCTAGTTCTTCATCTGGGATTTCATCCAAACGCCTTATTTGTCGCTGATATTTTTTCGATAACTGATCGAGCCAAACATAAATATTCTTTGCTATCATAACAACATTGGGCATCCACGGTATATCGGAAGTGAATCTTTCCGGTTCATCGTAATCGTCCAGACTATCCTCAAGGTAATTATAACCCGATTTACCAAGCGCAGCGCCATCAAGCCAATCCTTTTTCCCTTTGTACTGCGGAACAATAGAAGGTCCAGGACCGCCGCCGGCTCCTCCTAACATTATCTCTTCTTTTATCAGATCTTTACTTGAAAGTATCTTGTTGAGGAACACATCTTTTAATACAACTTTCCATTTTTCTGCAATGAATTCCAACTGCGCTTCAAAGTTATCGGGATTTTTCAATATAGGAGTTTTAAGAAAAGTTATCAGGTCTTGCTTCTCAGTTCCAATTGGTTTTTCATTTTTAAAGAACTCACCAACATCTGAAATTAACTGCTGATATTCCTTTTTCTTTGATATATATTCTTCATCAAAAAGTTCTTTGATATTTTTATTTGCCGGATTAATATTTGCAAAGTTCAATAGAACAAGCTCTTCCAAAGTGATCAGATAATTTGATCTGCTCCCGGTATAGGAATTTAGGTAATCGAAAATTGTGAGCTTACCTTTGTAAACCTCAACAGGAGGAAACTTTTCAACAAAATCGAATAACAATTGTCTCAGTCCATCTTCACCTATTTTGTTCTCCAAATATGCACGGGCTTTGCTAAATACTTTCGGATTTATTTCCTCTTCATAAATGCGAATTACGAAATGAAATATCTCATCAATTAAACCGGCGGCATTAACTTCACTTACCTTCAGCTTATTTGCATCATCTCTTTCTTTATTCAGAATTGCGACAAACTTTCTAACTTGAGTGAAATTTGCAAAAATAACATTCCCGTTGAACGAGAAGAGTTCATCGGATATACCATATTTCTTTCTAAGATGAGCAGCTATATGGAATTCATTTTTATAGGAGCTTGTATTGCCTCTTCTGGGAAATCTGTCCGACTTAGTTTGTATTCGCATTGCCATTTAAATTATATGGAGAATTATTCTTATAACTTACAAAATAAATTGATAATCGATTTAAAAATATTTAACAAATTATTTTATTCTTCGCTTATCAAATATTTTTCAAATTTTCTTCTATGTTCCTCTGTCAACCTGAACGGCTTATTTGTTTCACCATTAATGAATAAACCTTTTTGACTTCCCGCAGCGGCAAGTATCTCGTCATTTTTGTAAAATCTGAATTCAATTATTGCCGACGCCAGATTAAGCTTAGATATCCAAACTTCGACTGTTACGCTGTCACCATAAAATATTGGCTGCTTATAAGTAATTTCAGTACTGACAAGTACCGGGAATATTCCCGATTTTTCTAATTCAGTTGCAGACAATCCGATAGCATCTAGAAGTTTCAATCTGCCGATTTCCATCCATTCGATATAAACGATATTACTTAAATGATGTACAAAATCGATCTGGTATGTGTAAACTTCTAAGCCAAATTTTAATTTTTTCATATTTCAATGATATTATGTTTGTTATTTTCCTTCACAAATATACGCAATACAATTTATTTTGAGAAAAATAAGAACTCCAACTTCTAAAACTAATTAAGGAGTTTCAAGAAGTTGGGGTTCTATTCTTATCATATCTTCCCAAGATAAAAACAAAAAGGCTCTGACTCAGCAAAAAAGATTTGCTGAATCTAACTTTGTTCTGCTAAAAATAAAAAGTAAAATGAATAGGACAAGTAATTATGAAAAGTTAAACCGAGATTATGCAATAGGAAAGAAATTTTATGCAACAAAGACTTCATCTATTGCATCTCCGAGGGAGTCCTTCAGACAAATCTCCAACCCCGCCACTTGGAGTTGGGGATGAATGGTTATTTGTATAAAGTTATCATCTCTTACTTCAAGTAGAGCGTTTATGCATCAGAAGGCTTCTAATGCATAATTAGGGTTAAACCCTTTAAGAACTGCAATTAAAGCTAAACTAAATTTAAAATATGGTGGCTAAAACTAATCCATCAACTGACTTAGGAGTCTCTATTTTCAACTAAATTTGCTTTTATGTAAGCGGCGGTATCAATAATATTATCAAAGTCAAACACAACAGTTTGTCTATCTTCCAATTTGTTTACTCTCGAATTTTATCTAAAAGTTTGTTCAACTCTCGTACTTCTTTCAGTGATAAATTACGTAAAAGATTATCTATTGTTTTCTCACAGCCGTCCATATTTTCCAACAATTTTAATCCGCTCTTTGTAATGTCAACATCTTTTTGCCTCCTGTCGGCATGATTTTCCTGTCGATTAACCAGACCGCTAGCGTATAATTTATCAACAATCCGGCTTACATCTGAGTTTTTATCCAACATTCTCTCTTTTATAAATCCGATAGAAAGAGGAGCTTCGGAACGAAACCCCCTTAATATTTTTAAAATATTATATTGTGATTCAGTTAATCCATGTTTTTTTAAGGATTGATGAAAATCATAAATTAGTTGTTTAACTGTATAATTCAGATTAATCAATCCCTTGTGGTATTCATTCCTGAAACGACCCTTTAATTCATCTTCAATACGCATGTTCTATTTTTATTGTTTTTGTTAAGTCTAATATTTCAATTTAATTATATTTATGATTTTTTACTAGATTTTATAACTCCGGTGTATACACAGGACAGTTCATTTTCACTGTCATAGACACTTCCGGCATCCTTAAATAATTGTTGAAATATCTTCAAACAACCGGCGAGGACGACGCGGATAAAGTTGTTTACTTTTGTCATAATATCCCATACAAATTGTCATAACAACCGATTCCGAGTCCTTCAATTCAAATTCTTTATGAATACCGTCAAAATCAATTCCACTCATCGGGTGTGTATCAACACCAAATTCTTTCGCCGCAATCATTATTGACATTGCTAATAATCCGGCATTACTTTCAGCAAATTTGAGTTTACGTTCGTCGGTTGAACCATAAAGGAACGAAGCCGCTTGCTTTGCACCATCAACCATCTGCTGATTACCGCCAACGCTTTGAAGCATCTCATCCCATACAGGATTTGCATCTGCATATCCTTCTTTATTACCAATTATAATTAAAGTTGCAGACGCTTCCAGAATTTTTTCCTGCTGATTTGCTAAATCAAAAAGTCTCTTTTTCTTTTCTTCTGACTTTACAACTAATATTCTCCACGGTTGAAGATTAAAAGCCGATGGCGCCAAAACCGCAAGATTAATTATTTCTTTTATCTGAGATTCTTCGATATTCTTATCTTTATCAAAAAAATTCACTGAACGTCTTTCGTCGAATAATGCTTTTGTTTCCATTTTAATACTCCTTAAGTTTTAAATTTGTTATTACCAATATATGTTAAAACTTTATTTGTTGCAACATATATTAAAAATATTTTTCCGATTATATCCGTGCAAATTGTTGTTGAACAGATTACTAATCTGTTTTACAATAAATTAAGCTCTGAATTGCTGTATTTTTTCAGCAATTCGAGGGCTAAATTATAATCAATAAAAACAATTGATTATAACAGCTAGGAAAAATATTTTTCCTGTTAAATTTAACAAAATATGCGTAGCACAGAATAGTATTCTGTGTTACAAAATATTTGCCCCAGAATCGCTGTATTTTTTTTACTGAATTGAAATTAGTCAATCATTGAAGTATATTTTCATGTTCTATTAAAATTGGTATGTATGGCTGAAACCCCTTTAATGACGCAATATTATAAGATCAAAGATGAAAATCCCGATACGATTTTATTCTTCCGAGTTGGTGATTTTTTTGAGACTTTTGCCGAGGATGCAAAACTTGCCTCCAAGGTTTTGGGGATAACCTTGACCAAACGGGCAAACGGGAAAGCAAGCAGCGTTCCCCTTGCGGGTTTTCCTCATCATGCAATTGATACCTATCTTCCTAAACTTGTTAGAGCCGGTTACAGAGTTGCGGTATGCGAACAAGTAGAAAATCCGAAACTTGCCAAGGGTATTGTTAAAAGAGAAGTGGTTGAGATCATCACTCCTGGAGTTTCATTTTCCGATAAACTCCTCGATCATAAAAACAACAATTACGTAGCTGCCGTTTATATTAACGGAAGTAATGTCGGTATCTCGTTTTCAGATATTTCAACCGGGGAATATTTTTCGTATGAAGTGCATGAAAGAAACTTGATTGAGCAGCTTCACCATATAAATGCATCGGAAGTACTGATCTCCAAAACGCAGAAAGGAATAATTGAACCTATAATCGAGAGTCAGAATTTACCAATCAGAATTACGAAAATCGATGATTGGATTTTTAACCTTGATTATGCCAACGATATTCTTCTGGAACATTTTAATACAAAAACACTTAAAGGGTTTGGCATAGAACATCTATCCGACGGACTTATTGCCGCCGGTGTGGTTCTGAACTATCTGCGCGAAACTCAAAAAGGCAAGTTGAATCATCTTAACAAGATCATGCTTTATAATCCCTCCGATTATATGATGCTTGATTATGTGACAAAGAGGAATTTGGAGATCTCTTTCACAATGCAGGAAGGTAAACGGGAAGGTTCGCTTATTGCGATACTCGATAAGACACAGACGGCAATGGGCGGCAGACTTCTTAAAAAATGGATCGGCGCCCCGCTTAGGAAATTAGAACCGATCAGACAAAGACAGGAAGCCGTCAGTGATTTATTTAAGAACGCCACACTCCGGAAAAATCTTCAGGATGAATTGAAAGAGATTGGCGACCTTGAAAGACTGATATCAAAGGTTTGTACTGCAAGGGTTAATCCCCGTGAGCTTATAAATGTAAAATCGTCACTGAAAAAGATCCCGCTCATCAAGCAGCTTCTTGATCAGAGTGAATCGACAACAATTCAGAAGATTAACGAAAGACTGAACGAATTGGAAAATGTCGTAGAAAAATTAGAACTGGCAATAGATGACAATCCTCCGCTGAGCATTAATGACGGCGGAATTATCCGTGAAGGTTTTAGTCCGGAATTGGATGAGATGCGGGACATTTCCACCAATGCTAAAAGCTGGATAGCCAATATGCAGAAGAGTGAACGGGAACGAACCAATATTCCGTCACTTAAAGTAAGCTATAATAGAGTCTTTGGATATTACATTGAGGTCAGCAACACACACAAGAATAAGATACCGGATAACTATATTCGCAAGCAGACACTTGTAAGCAGCGAGCGATACATAACGCCGGAATTAAAAGTTTACGAAGACAAAATTCTGAATGCTGAAGAAAACATTAGCGAGTTGGAATACAGTTTGTTCAATGAAATAAGAAATTATGTCGCTGCCGAAACTGAAGCGATACAAGAAAATGCACGGCTGATCGCTATGCTAGATTGCTACCTATCGTTTGCCGAATGTGCAGAAGCATACAATTACGTTCTGCCAGAAGTCAATGACTCTGATAAGATCGAGATAACACAAGGGCGGCATCCGGTTGTGGAAAGGATTCTCCCTCCGGGGGAAAAGTTCACACCGAACGATTATTTCATGTCAAATGATGATACGCAGATAATTATTCTTACCGGACCGAACATGGCGGGCAAATCGGTTTACCTGCGTCAATTGGGTCTGCTGGTTCTTCTTGCACAGATCGGATCATTTATCCCTGCCGAAAGTGCGAAGATCGGCTTGATAGATAAGATATACACTAGAGTCGGAGCGAGCGATAACATAAGCGCGGGTGAAAGTACATTCTTGGTCGAGATGCAGGAATCGGCAAATATTTTGAACAACGCTACAAGTAAGAGCCTCGTTCTGTTTGACGAGATCGGGAGAGGGACAAGTACCTTCGACGGGATCTCAATCGCCTGGTCAATAACGGAATATCTTCACGATAATCCCGATGCAAAACCGAAAACACTTTTTGCCACTCATTATCATGAATTGAATGAGATGGCAACCCTTTTCCCGAGGATAAAAAATTTCAAAGTTGATGTGCGGGAATACGGCGACAAAGTAATATTTCTCCATAAGGTTGCGCCTGGCGGAGCGGATCATAGTTACGGAATTCAAGTAGCGCAAATGGCTGGACTTCCCCGATTTGTGGTAAAAAGAGCAAAGGAGATTTTGGATAATCTTGAAGGGAAAGAACTAACGCCTCATGATGTTAAAATTTCCAAACTGAAAAAGATAAAGAGCGATGAAACACAAATAAGTCTTTTTGAATTTAAAGATGACGAGATTCGACAGGAAATTTCCGATATTTCGATTGACGATTTAACGCCTATTGAAGCTCTGAATAAATTGAATAAACTGAGAGACAAAATTTCGAAGGATAAAGATAAATAAGACGTGCTTAAAGAAGGTTTTGCATAACCTGATCATAATGTCATGCTGAACTCGTTTCAGCATCTATATGTTGGAATGCATATTGTTAAAGATTCTGAAATAAATTCAGAATGACAAAATTTGGTTATTCAAAGGAGAAAGGAAATCGTCATTCCGGACTTGATCCGGAATCTTGTTTCTTGGACTTCTTAGCTAAATTAAGTTTACAAAAGAGAGTTAAGAGTAAGAATTAAGATTAAGTTTACAAAAAGTCGTCATTCCCGCATGTTTTTAGCGGGAATCTAAAGAATTCTAAGAGATTCCCCCGAAAAAATCGGGGCAAGCTGGCTAATCCGTAGAAACGGATTGCCGGAATGACAATTTATATGTAATAATTATTATCAGATAAAGAAAGAACAATGAAATATTTAATTTTATTATTATTGATCTCCGTAA
>JAADIB010000245.1:0-1271 GCA_013151565.1 Chlorobiota bacterium | reverse complement strand
TGCGGCAAAGATTATACTCCGAAAGAACTTGAGTATATTAATAAAATTGAAAAATCTCGGGCACAAAAGGATTCGCTGTTCAAGAACGATCCGACTTCACCCTTTAATTATAAGGGCAAAGTCGAGTTTCATCCTCTTAACTATTTTGATGTTGATCCTGATTTCGTACTGCAAAGTAAACTTTATAAATACGAGAATAAAGATACCGTGGTTATCTTCGGGACAAAAGGTGAAGAGAGATCGTCGGTTAGATACGGATATTTAAAATTGAATTATAAAGGAACTAAGTTCAACCTAAATGTATATGAAACGATTTACCAGGACTCACTTAAGTATTACAGCATCTGGTTCACCGATAAAACAACAAACGATGAAACATACGGAGTAGGGAGATATATTAATTTTGAGTTGAACGATGATCCCGAGCATATATATTCAGTTGACTTTAATACAGCTTTTAATCCTTACTGCGCTTATTCATCAACCTATTCGTGCGCAATACCCACAAAGGAAGATCATATTGCAGTGGCGATTAAAGCCGGTGAGAAAAAATTTCATGATTAAAAATATAAAGGAAAAGACGTGGTAGTAATTTTAAAGAACAACGCAACAGATGAACAGATCAAAGATGTGATAAAACATCTTGAAGACTACGGATTCAAAATTCATGAATCCAGGGGAGTGCAGAAAACCATACTCGGTGCAATTGGCGTTAAGCCGGGATTTGATATAAGAAAGATCAAGATACTCGATGGTGTTTCCGATGTATATAGGGTAACTGCTCCATTTAAATTAGCAAGCAGAAATTTCAAAGAGGATAACACTATAATAAAAATAAATGATGTTGAAATAGGCGGTAACGAAATAATTCTGATGGCTGGTCCGTGCTCAATTGAAAGTGAAGATCAAATTTTCAGACTTGCGAAAGTAGTTGCTGAATCCGGCTCAAAGATATTACGCGGCGGAGCTTTCAAACCTAGAACTTCGCCTTACTCATTCCAAGGAATGGGCGAAGAAGGATTGCAGTTGATGAGAGCCGCAGCCGATGAGTATGGTTTGCTTATGATCACTGAAGTTATGCAGATAGATCAAATTCCGTTGATTGGGAAATACACCGATATTTACCAAGTCGGGGCAAGGAACATGCAGAATTTTTCATTACTCAAAGAACTTGGCAATACCGATAAAGCTGTTATGGTAAAAAGAGGTTTGGCTGCAAAGATTGAAGACTGGCTTATGTCTGCCGAATACGTTCTTGCAAACGGCAACTC
>JAADIB010000246.1 GCA_013151565.1 Chlorobiota bacterium | reverse complement strand
TAGCCATATATCTTTAATTTTAGTTAACGAGCTTTATAACCTATTAATAAGCTACAATAAATACATCCCATCCAGAATACTATCCAGCATAAAAAAGTAGATAGCATTCTAATAATTTTCTATCTATTTAAGATTGTGTAACAATTATTTAAATAAACTTATTTCGTGTTGAATGATATCCTGCACTATTTGCAGTATATCGTTCTATATTAATTTTATGTGTTAGCATTTTTATACTTTCCGGGAGAGCGTATATTTTCTTTGAAAGATATGTCAATTATTTTGCCCTTAAATTTACTTTATCAAAATAGAATAATGGAAGTTAAAATCCAATATTGTTCTAATAAATTATAAACTTCATTGGCAGCGTTTGAAACCTCCGAGGGTTGAACATGTCTGTGGGAATTGAGCTAAAACTTTCTTGTATGGGCTACCGCCAATGAGCGTAAATAAAAACCTCTGAAGTTTGTTCATGTAGGATTAATTAGAATAATGTGATGTGTAGCTATCCAGTAAATTCCTTATCACTTTTTGATATTGACTACCATGTTCTTTAGCGATTTTCTTAAAAAACTCAATACTGGTTTTATTTAAATTCAAGGTTACCTTTACAGTATCTTCTTTGAAGACTAATTCTTCAGGTCTTGGTAAAAAATCTTTAACTATCTCTACCTTTCCAAGTTCCTCGTTGCTATATTTTATTTTCTTTTTCATAGATTTTTTTCCCCTTTCTCCAATAGCCTGCACCAATTATTCTTATTCTTTTGCCTCTCATTGTAAATCTAGTTGTTACTATTTCTCCTTCAACTTTCCCAAAGCAGTAAAATCTTTCTTCGTCTGTACTATGCTCTATATCTTTAGCAATAATTCTTTGATTATCACCAAAAGCTAATTGAGCTTTTTCAAATGAGATAGAATGTTTCAACTGGTTGAGAATATTCTTCTGCTCATCCCACTCAAAATTTGGTTTATTCATTTCATCTCATCTTTGATACATACTAATATACATATTTATATATGGTTATTCAAGTTAATATTCTTATCATTGTATTCAATAGCAGTAAATGGAAAAAACTGTTTTAATAGATTTTCGCAGATTATTTTTTATTAAATACTTTTTAATCTGTGCCCATCTGTCTGATCCGTTCAATCTGTGTTCTATTGTTCTTACACGATCATATAAAGTTCATTACTAATCAACAGCCTCCAAAACTTGTCCATCTTCAAGCAGTTTTGCTTTGATTTCATTGTAGGATAGATCATGTATCCCAACATTTTTATCTACAGCCAGACCGGCAATTGTACCGGCGCTTTGTCCTAGAATCATAAATACCGGTTCCATACGTATTGATCAAAAAGCAATATGCGAACTTGAAACAGCAACTGGAACTAGTAGATTAGTACATTCCTCTTTTTTTGGCAGAATAGTTCCTAATGCAATTTTATAAGGTTTATCCAGCCGGTATTCAATATCACCTTCATTCTGGACAAATCCTTCAGGCGTTATATACCGTTGAGTATTGTGAGAATCCATGTTGTATGAACCCATAGCAATTGAATTTACGACAGGTTTCTTCCCCAATAATTCGTTATCGGTCATTACATATTCCCCTATCATTCTTCTCGCTTTCCTAACATATATCTGATGCAGCCAATGTCCATTATCCAGGAATTCATCTTTCGCAAGTCCCCATTTTTTCATCTCGGTTTGAACATCTTCCGGTACACGCGGGTCTGTGGTTATGAAATACAACAATCCTTTTTGATATGTTTCATGCTCCTTGATAATTTCTTTTCTTCGCTCGTACGAGGCTTCGGCGTAATCGTAATTCATCCCAATATTGTCAGAACTACTATAACCAGGCTTAGAAATCCATTTGCAAATAACATAATAATTCCGAATATAAAACCGAATTATGTTTTGAGAGAATGACCATGGGAATGAGATACTTTTACACCAATGCTCATTAATCTTAAATCTAAACAAGGCATACATTGTTTAGGATTTTCGGAGATGCACTTTTTATCTTTATAAATTAAGTAGTTTCCACGGTAAGGTGTTGGGGTAAATGATGGCATTACTACGTTTGCACCAGCAAGAATTCCCTTTTCACGCCCCTCTTCATCCAAAGTGGCTAATGCAGTAGTTGCCGGAATATGGGCGTTTTTTAATACCAATCTTGCAACTGCCATTGTATTAAGGAGTAGCTGCATATCGCAGTTTTCAACATTTGCAAATGGAGTATTATCTGCATGAATAAAGGGGGAAAAGGATGCCATATCAACATTGAGTTTATTACAGAGCAGAATGTCATCGGCAATATCTTCTAAAGTTTGATTTGGTAATCCGATTATATTTCCGCTTCCAATTTGAAAGCCGATGTTCTTTAAATATTTCAAATGAGCTATTCTATTTGTAAAATCTTGATATGGATGAATTTGGTGATACAAATTTCTATTAGCTGTTTCATGCTTTAGTAAATATCTATCGGCTCCGCATTCACGCCATAAATCGTATTCGTCAAAAGCTCTTTCCCCTAAGCTTAAAGTAATAGCAACATCATATTGGGATTTTATTTCCGTAATAATTTCAGCAATATCTTCTTTTGTATAAAATAGGTCTTCACCGGATTGAAGTACAATTGTTTTAATATCAGAATCGTAAATTAGCTTCGCAGTAACCATTATCTCTTCTTTACTCATTCTGAATCGTTCAACTTTTTTATTCGATCTTCTTAATCCACAGTAGAAGCAATCTCGTATGCAGAAGTTGGAAAACTCAATAATGCCGCGTAGATGAATTTCATCATTAAAATAAATTTGACGAACTTCTTCCGCTTTTTTCTGTAGCATTTCAATCTTATCAGCCTCTCTCAATTGAAGCAGAAAAAGAATATCCTCTTTGAGAAGTTCTTCTTTATTTAATATTTTATCTAAATTCTTCATTTACAATTCTTAATTCATAATTTTTAATTTCTAATTTCTAATTTCTAATTTTTAATTTTTAATTAAAAATAAACGTCCCTTTCACCATTTTCTAATTTCGCTATCATTTTTTGTGTCGCTTTTTTCTCCTTCTCAGGTAGCTCATCTACTTGCTTCATTAATGCAGCTTCATTTTTTTCGGTAGAACCGTTTGTTGAAAAATCCAAAAGATATTCTTTGAAAGTAGCTAAAGCGTTTGGAGTACATATCTTTCCGATTTTTCCGGATTTTGCAAGTTCCATAAATCTATCGCCAGTTCTTCCGGATCGATAACATGCTGTACAAAAACTAGGAATATATCCAAGTTGACAGACATCTTGCACAACTTCATTTAAGCTGCGATGATCGCCAAGCTGGAACTGACCAAACTCATTTGTTGAATCTTTAATTTCCTTTTTATAACCACCTGGAGTGGTTTTACTACCCGCACTAATTTGTGAAACACCAACATTAAATAAATCTCTTCGCAGTTCGGCTTTCTCCCTTGTTGATAAAATAATGCCTGTGTATGGTACGGCAAGTCGTAAAATTGCAATCATTTTTTTGAATGATAAATCCTCAACTGCGTGTGGCGGACATTCTGCTGCCGGAGCATTAACAGCCGGTTCAAGACGTGGAATTGAAATCGTATGTGGACCAACGCCTAGAGTCTTATCCAGATATTCTGCGTGCATCAACATTGCAAGTAACTCAAAACGATAATCAGTTAAACCGAAGAGTGCTCCAATTCCAAGATCATCAATGCCAGCTTCAAAAGCTCGCTCCGGTGCATGAAGGCGAAATACATAATCTTTCTTTGGACCGGATGGATGCATCTTTAAATATGTTTCGTAATGATAAGTCTCCTGAAATATTTGATAAGTCCCAATTTCAAAACTGTGCAAAATTTTGAAATCATCCGTAGTAAGTGGAGCAATGTTAACATTAACCCGACGAATATTATTCCCTTTGTAATCGATACTGTAAATACGTTCTATTGCTTTACCAACATAATCAAGATTTGATTCTTTTGGATGCTCACCACAAACTAGGAGAAGGCGTTTATGTCCATCTATAATTAATTGACGTGCTTCATTCTCTATTTCATCAACTGTTAGCGTTCGTCTTACAAGTTCTTTGTTGTCTTTTCTGAATGAACAATAAAGGCAATTGTTTACACAAGCGTTTGTTAAATATAGAGGAGCAAACATTACCAATCTATTTCCATAAATTGATTCTTTAATTTGTTTTGCTGCTTCAAAGAGTTTTACCAAAATATCCTTATCTGTAATATTTAACAGAGCCGCACTTTCGTTAAGGGAAATTCCTTTCCTTTCAAGGGCTTTTTCGATAATAGATAATTGCAAATTTCTATCTTTTAAAGATTTATCTGCAATTAAAGAGTTGATATATTTTTCGTCAATAAATTCCATAAGTTTCACCATTTATAGTTTACTTATTCTATCCAAAAAGTATTCCAAAGTCTTTAGTTGAGTTTAAGTCTGTTTTTTGGGACTAATTTAATTTAGGAATCGATATTTCTTTAATTTAAGAAAAAAACTACTCATATTAAGAATTTTACAATTGGAAAGTAATTTGGCTTTTTATATTGACTGAAATTAAACAATATTTTGGTACAGATATTGATTCTATTGTAAAAAAGGGAGATTGTTTTGAATAAAGTTAGCAACGCAGAACGTAAACATATCGTTTTTATCGGGAAGAGAAATGTAGGCAAATCATCTCTTATAAATGCATTTGCCGGTCAGGAGATGAGCATTGTAAGCAACACTGCCGGAACGACAACCGACCCTGTACGGAAGGCAATGGAACTTCTTCCATTTGGGCCTGTTGTTTTAGTTGATACAGCCGGAATAGATGATATAGGGGAGTTGGGCGAAAAAAGGGTCAGCAAAACAATGAAGGCTATTTCATCAGCCGATTTTGTCCTTTTTGTAATTGATGCGACCGAATGCTTGGATGAAATTGAGAAGAAATATATTTCAAATCTCATCAATAATAAAATAGCTTTTGCATTTGTGCTTTCAAAAATTGATTTGGGGATTAATAAAAATCTTATTGCTGAACTGAATTCATTTAAGGTTCCTGTACTTGAAACATCAGCCATAAATAGTGAGGGAATTCATCAACTTAAGGAGAGAGTAAGTAAACTAATTCCCGATGAAGTTGATATTCCGCTTGTTAGTGATTTTCTTGAAAAGGGTGATATTATTATGCTTGTTGTTCCAATTGATCCTGGTGCACCGAAAGGGAGAATCATTAAGCCACAAGTTCAGGCATTGCGAGAAGCTTTGGATGGAAATGCAATAACAATTGTTGTGCAAACTGACGAAATAAAGGAGGCATTAGGAAAATTAAAAGAACCTCCAAAACTTGTTGTAACAGATAGCCAAGCAATAGCAAAAGTTTCGGAAGATGTTCCTGAAGAGATTCCACTTACAACATTTTCAATTCTAATGGCACGCAGCAAAGGCGAATTAAGTAAGCTGATGAATGGAATAAATGAAATTGATAAATTGAATGATGGTGATAGAGTTTTGATATCGGAAGCATGTACGCATCACGCACAGAAAGATGATATTGGAAGAGTAAAAATTCCACGTTGGTTAAAAAGTTTTAGCAAAAAAAATATTGAAATTGATATTGTCGCTGGAAGGGATTATCCGGAAGATTTATCAAAGTACAATTTGGTTATCCATTGCGGTGCATGTATGATTACACGTACGGAGATGCTAAGCAGAATTAAGCAAGCAGAATTGAATGGAATTCCAATTGTAAATTATGGATTGATAATTTCCTTTATGCATGGGGCAATTCCGCGTGTGCTAAAACCATTTGTATAAGATATTTATTCGATCTGATTTGTAGGTACATTTAATAACGTGAAAAAGTTAATGTATCTGCACTACAAATAATTGGCACCCTATTGATCTTTGAGTTTTGTTAATTGATTAATATGTGTTTCAAAGGCGCTATCCAAAATATCATCTCCATTCATAGATAAAAATTCAGAGGACATTTGTGTATTCGCATAAGCATTTATAAATGCATCGTTTTTGCAGATTAATTTAAGTCTTCTCAAAAGACATTCATTTGATATCCTCATTTCCTTTGTAAATATATTAATTGCATTATGAGTTTTCTTTTTATCTCCCTTATTTAACCAAAATATATTTAAATATATTTGAGCTAAAGCTTGTTGAACATCAGCTAAAGGGCTAACCCCAAAATAGTAAGACCAGTATCTTCGATTTGTTTCACAATATTTAATAAGACTTAATAAAGAGACATATCTTAATGCATTTTGTAAATCAGTATGTCTAACAGTTATAACAGAGGGATTATTAGTCTTTAACACTGCTGTAACATCATCATAAGACACATATTTGTCTACTTTTTCTAAAAAGGGTAAGATAGGTCTTAATGCGACACAAAATTCTACCTCTGATTTTTTCCCCGGACAATGTTCGCACAATTGTAAATCAGTAGCTTTTTTGATATGAGAGGGAAAAACAGAACTATCCTGCCATATTTTTTTAAAATAATTATTAATATAATTTTGTGTAACGCAAATACAATCATCGTTGGGAAATATAAGATAGAGTCCTTCTTCATTAAACTTGTCGACTCGTAAATCACCCAAGCTTATTTTCTTATTCATTACTTTTATCTCTTTGGTTAATTGAATTATGTTTAATTAGATCCCCAATAAGTGTTCTCTTTATGGTTGTGATATTGGAAATAACGAAAACCAAATACTTTTAACTTTAGAGCAAACTTCAAATAACCCACTATAATATAATTTGTTACGGGGAACATTCCCTAAAACATTTAATTATGCAAAATTTGCCGATTCAATGGCTTAATAGATGCTCCTAATATAATAATACTTTAGTTAGCTGGTTTTAAGTGAGTCATGTTCTTTCTTCGCCTCAAATAATGAGAGTCATATTGCTACCCTTCAATTAATCACAGTTAAGATAGGATAAATGCGACTAAAAAACAATATAATTTATTTTCAATTAACTATTTGGGGTCATGGAAACATCTATGGTATGAAATAGTTATACTGTCAATTTATGGAAGTTGACAGCAGGGTTGTTTCTTAATTTTTCAGAAGTTTCTTTAGATTATATATTTCAACGCTGCATCGGCACATCGTTCACCGTCAATGGCTGCAACTGCTTCGCACTTTTCCCCACAACTTGTTCCGGTGGTCTTTATCGGGAAAACAAAATCGCCACAGTGCAAAAGGCGGACGGTTTTGAATTTATAATAATATTTAATTAAATAGCTTTACTATGAATAAAAAATCTTTGCATGTAGATATCATGCCACCGAGTGGTCGGTGGCAGCAGGAAGAATAGTAAATTTGTCATCACGAGTCTGTCTCCGTCAATTGACGGATGACGGGCGAAGTGATCTTGTTCTTCATGTAAAATCAAAAGATTGCTTCGTCATAAATTCCTTGCAAAGACGAACAAGGTGTGTTTTGACACAGCCTCACCCTCCGAGCTGGTCTTAAAAACTTTCACAGAACCTTCAAGCAAAATATAAAATCCTAAATAAAAATCTCCCTCGTTAAATAAACAATCGTGCTTTGAAAATTTTTAAGCTTACAAATAGAAACAACATCACGCAAGTGATCAGCGCTCAGCTCAGAAAATAACGGCACGCCGGTAATAGATTTTATATGTTTATTTAATTCATCCATAAATTTATTCCTACAAAGTGGGCATCCAAAGAAATCTTCGGACACCGGATTATCGCTCGGCAGAGTTTATCCCGATTCTTCGGGACTTCGTGATAAATCCTTTATTACGTTATATGCATATATAAAGTAAAAACTAGTTTATCTAACTTCAAAAGAATTAGAAAACTTACTAATGCTTGAATCACTTTTATTAGTGT
>JAADIB010000247.1 GCA_013151565.1 Chlorobiota bacterium | reverse complement strand
TCATTTTCGAAATCTTTAATTAATTTTTCTTCCTTGAGGAGATTGGATGTTAAACTATCAATCTCTTTTTGAAGATCAGTCTTCTTTGCTTCCAGTTCATGCAACAGTTTATTATCAGAATTTATCTGAGCTTTCTTCTCCTCAGCCATCCTGGAAATTTCTTCTATCCCTTTTTTCCTCTGATCAATTTTATAATTTAGCTCTTCTACTTGTTTTGTTAAATCAACTAAGTTTTGTTCTACTCCCGTTTTTACCTCGATTTTTTCTTGAACCTCTTTTTCAAGTTCAGTTTTTTGATCATCAAGATGACTTACTTTTTCGTTCAGTTCAATAATTGACTTTTCTAATGATTCCAACTCGCCAAGTTTATTTTCAATCTTTGTTTTCAGTTGAGAATTCTTTTCAGTCAAGTTAGCTGTGATATTATTCAGCTTTTCAATCTTTTGTTCCAT
This sequence comes from Chlorobiota bacterium, assembly GCA_013151565.1. GTDB lineage: Bacteria > Bacteroidota > Ignavibacteria > Ignavibacteriales > Melioribacteraceae > SZUA-22. Next base: position 7,444 of record JAADIB010000247.1, on the reverse strand, counting down.
CTGAGTTTCTAAATCTGACAACTCCTTCTGCTGAGTGAGTTTGAATTCACTAAGATCCGTAATTGATTTATCCAGTTCAGCGACCTTAGCCTCTTTTGATTCAATTGCATCATTTAGATTAGACCAAGTCGTTTTAAGTTGAGCAACTTTATCTTCATATTCTTTTATCTCTGCGTCAGCTTCCTCTATTACCTTTTGTTTATAAACATTTTTCTCTTCAACTTCTTGCAGAATTGATTTTAGCCTATTACTCGCCTCGTCAAATTCAGCTTTATAATCCTGGGTTGATTTATTAAGCGATTCAAGCGTGGATTCTTTGCTTTGAATTTCTTCTTTGATGTTCTGTATACTTGAGTTTAAATCTTCAATAGAACTTTCAAGATCTGACTTCTGTCTTTTAAATTCAGCTATACTTCTTTGATCTGATTCTTCCCCTTCTTCTATTCTATTATTGACAGCATTTAACTTCTCTTCAGATTCCTTGATCTTTTCTTCTGTCTCGTGCAGTTGAGTAATTAAGGAATTTAGCAATCCTTCATTATTATTTATTTCCTCTTTCCTTTTTTCAAGAATGGAATTTTTATCGTCAATGGAAGTTTCCAGAACTTTTAATTCATTGTTGTATTCAGCAAGTGTATTTTCACTTAATGTCCTTTTTTTCTCAAATTCTTTTTCTGTTGTTGCGAGTTTATTTTCGAATTCGGAAATTCTATTTTCCACTTGACTAGCCGTTTGCCGTAAGGAAGTTAATTTACTTTCTTCATTTTGTACATTTGTTTTTGTTTCTTCTAACTTAGATGTTAGATTTCTAATTTCGTCTTCAAGCTTGGCTATCTTAGCATTCTCTTCATTTAGAATAGATTCGTTTAACTCTCTATTTCTTTGTCTTTCCTTCTCTAATTCGTTTATCTCTTTCTTGGTAGATTTAATAACTTCCTTTAACTCTTTATACTCTTCTTTATATTGCAGAATTTCTTGTTTTCTTTTTTCTGCTTCTTCGGATAATTTCTCCGCATTTGATTGAAGTTTATCTACATTCTTTTTAACCCTGCGGGCTTCAATTGTTCTGCGTTTTAACTCATCTTTTTCTCCAATTTCTTTCTCTAAATTGGAAAGATTTTCCTGCGTGTCTTTTATTTGATCTAAAAGCACCTCTCGTTTTTCATTTAATTCTTTAAGCTTTCTCTCTCTCTCTAAAACATCGTTGTCTAATTGTTCTTTGCTGGAATTTAACTTTGCATTCTCTTCTTCTAGTTCTTTTAAACTGGTTTCATTCTTCTCAATTTCCGATAGAAGTTCTCTCTTCCTTGCTTCTAATTCATTTTTCTCGTTTTCCTGTTTACGCTGTAATTCTTCGGCAGTTCTATTTGCTTGTTGCAATTCTTCTTTTTGTTTTTTCAACTCACCGAGTTCACGGTTCAATTCAAATATTAGCTTGGATTTTTCTGCCTTCTCGGTGGAAGTGCTTTTTAAGTATCCTTCAATCCTAAGCTCTTCTTTTGCAAGTTCTGAAACACGAACCTCCAATGATTCCTTCTTCGATTCCAGATCCTCTAAAATATCATGCTTCGAAAGAAAATTGTGGAGTGTATTTCTAAGCTCCTCGTTCTCTTTTTCCAGTTTATTTAGTTTTGTATTTTCATTTGGATTGAAAATTTTCATTCAAAATCTCTCCAATCATAGAGTAATTGAGTAATTAAAAAACGATAATAGATAAAAATATAAAAAGAAGAAACTATAAGAAAATATAGAAAAAGGTTTATTCAGCTATTTTTAGTTTACTATTCATAAACAACTGAACTTCTAATCGTTCAGCACTTGTAATAAATAGTCACGATACAAACTATTAGGCATCTCTTTAATAACATTTTCTAATTGTACTGTATTGATAAAGTTCTTTTTATAAGCGATCTCCTCAATGCACGCAACCTTAAGTCCCTGCCTCTCTTCTATAACACCGAAAAAGTTGGAAGCCTGCAGAAGTGAAGCAGGTGTACCTGTATCAAGCCAAGCAACACCCCGCCCTATCATTTGTACATTCAGTTCCCCCTTTTCGAGATAAACGTTATTGACATCGGTGATCTCTAATTCTCCTCTTGCCGACGGTTCTAATTTTTTTGAAATCTCAACAACATTATTATCATAAATATAAATTCCCGGTACTGCGAACTTGGATTTCGGCTGCTTCGGTTTTTCTTCAATCGATAGAACCTTGCTTTCTTCATTGAATTCGACAATGCCGTATCTCTCCGGATCAGTAACTCTGTAAGCAAATACCGTTCCTCCAATATTAAAATTGCTGTATGCTTCATACAGAAAATTTAATTTTCCATAAAAAATATTATCACCAAGAATTAAAGAGACCGAATCATTACCGATAAATTCTTCTCCAATTATGAATGCTTCAGCAATTCCGTTTGGAGCATCCTGTACGGCATACTCAATTTGCATCCCTAAATGTGTTCCGTCTCCGAATAGTTGCTTATACAGAGGAATTGTTTCCTTGTTAGAGATAATTAAAACTTCACGAATCCCGCTAAGCATCAATAATGACAAAGGATAATAGATCAGTGGCTTGTCATATATAACAGCAAGCTGCTTGCTGTAAACTTTAGTTATCGGAAAGAGACGTGAGCCGGCTCCTCCGGCTAAAACAATTCCTTTCATATTTCCCCTAGTTTGTTACAGTGATATATCCGGTTTTTATAATAGCATCATATTCGTTATAAATTATAATTTTATACCTTCCCTGTTTATAAAATTTATACTTAAAAAAGGTGTCTCGCCAAGTCGGATCAACTTTATATTTCTTTGATTCAACATATTCATCGTAGTCATACGAATTATTTCCTTTTCTCCAAACATCGACTAAAATCGTATTTGTATTCAATGGTGCATAGTGAGATATTTTTATATATACCGATCCTGAATTTCTGCTCAGTGAAACAGATCTTACAATTCCCAGAGGCGTGCCTCCCACCAAAACTTTTTCGCAGAAGATCATACTTATTCCGTCGTAATAATTATCCGATTTTTCGGCTTTGCTGCTTTCACCGGTTTTTGTTCTGAGAGTTAATAGAAGGGATGAAAGTGTTTCCTCTTTTTCATTAACGATATAGACTTTAAACTTGCCGGTACCTTTGAATTTATAATCATACTTTATTCTGGAAACCGGTTTTTTAACCTCTATCACTTTGCTGTCAAAAGGTTGAAACTTTCCATCAATAAATTTATCAATGAATAGATATAAAATATCATCATTGATCGGTCCGTCGTTATCATAAACAATATAAAGTGATCTTCCCCAAGGATCAATATCCCAAACGTTTTTTGCTCCAATAGCTTCGCCGTTTTCAGTTACTGATTCTGCAACATAAATTGATTGACTAAAACCAGCAGCTGCTGAAATAAGTATTACAAATAAAACCAGATAATATTTTTTCATCTTAACTCATTAATTTTATTTTTTCCAAAATGCAGGTGAAAAGATAATCAAAACTGTAAACAATTCTAATCTCCCCATCAACATTAAAAACGATAAGAACCACTTCCCAATATCTGGAATATGGGCGAAGTTATCAACCGGACCAACTGTTTCAATTGCAGGACCAACATTACCAAGCGAAGTAGCAACGGCTCCCATTGATGTAAGAAAATCAAGTCCGATAAAACTCATTACCAATGACCCGAAAACAAATATTGCAATGTAGAAAAGTAAAAACGCCATTATGTTTAAAACAATGTCCTGACTGACTGTTGATTTATTATATCTAACCGGGATGACTGCACGCGGGTGAATTAGTCTTCTAAGTTCCAAAGCGCTGTTTTTTATTAATATTAGATGTCTTACAACTTTTATTCCACCGCCCGTAGAACCGGCTGAACCTCCTATGAACAAAAGGAGGAAGAATATCACATGAAAGAAAACTCCCCACATTTCATAATCGGCAGAAACAAAACCCGTGGTTGTTATCATAGAAACAGTTTGAAAGAGCGACTCCCGAAAAGTTAGTTCGACACCTATGGTTGAGTCAAACACTCTTCCGAAAAAGATCAAAAGAGTAAAACCTACAATGAGATAAAAGTAGAATCTAAACTCCTCATTTTGTGTTACAGGTTTTATCTTACGGTGAAGCCAATAATAGTGAAGCGAGAAATTTGCTCCAGCCAGAAACATAAACAAAACAATTACATACTGAATAAAGGGTGAAGTGTAATATGCAATGCTGCTCTGTTTAGTTGAAAATCCTCCCGTTGCCATTGTTGTGAATGAATGACAGATTGAATCAAAAAAACCCATTCCTCCGACAAACAACAAAATTATTTCTGCAACAGTAAGGATGACATAAATTCCCCATAACCGTTTTGCAGTTTCTCTTACTCTGGGATGTATCTTATCTTTCGTCGGTCCAGGAACTTCGGCGATAAATAACTGCATCCCACCAATACCCAGTATTGGTAGTATAGCCAGCGATAGAACGATAAAACCCATACCTCCAAGCCACTGAGTTAAACTTCTCCAGAACAGTAGTCCGTGAGGTATTGATTCAATATTATTAAGTATTGAAGCGCCCGTAGTAGTGAACCCCGACATCGTCTCAAAAAACGCATCCGTGTAACTTGGAATTGCACCATAAATAACAAAAGGGATTGCCCCGAAAATCGTCATCGCCAGCCATCCCAAAGAAACTACTATGTACCCCTCTCTTTTTCTAATATCTTTATTGCTGCTTTTGGTAAGGTAGTATAAAATAAATCCAATAAGACTTGTACCAACACCGGAAAGAAGTAGAACAAGAATGTCATCATCCCCATAATAAATTGAGAATGGGATACCGAGCATCATTGCTATTCCATCCAATATAAGGAGAAATCCAACGATATTGAAAATAACTTTATAGTTGAGCATTAGTCAAAAAAGTCCTCGACTTTATTGATCGCTTCAGGCAAAGCAAATACAACTACTTTATCATCATTCTGAAAAACAGAATCTCCGACGGCAATGTATCCAACGTCGTCTCTGATATAACCGCCGATAATAGCGCTTTTCGGAAATTTAAGATTCTTGACTGGTTTCTTTGTGATTGAACTTCCGGATTTTACTACATACTCTAAAACTTCTGCATCAATACCTGGAATAGTAACAGCGGAAATTATATTTGCCCTTCTGATAAATCTCGAGATAATGTTAGCTGCTATTAGCTTTTTGTTAATAAGAGAATCTAACCCGATGGTTTGAGTAAGAGGAACGTAATCAACATTATCAACTTGGGCAATTGTTTTAGAAACTCCAAGATGTTTTGCCATTAGACAAGTAATTATATTCGTCTCTGCATCGGCAGTTACAGCTACAAAAGCATCCATATCAATTATTGCTTCTTGAGCAAGAAGGTCAATATCTCTGCCATCCCCTTGAATAACAAGGGTTTTACGCAGATAATCAGCCAACTCCATGGTTTTCTCACTATTCGATTCAATCAATTTAACATTGATCTTTTCTTCCAATAACTTTGCGGCTTTTCTTCCTATTCTGCCGCCCCCGAGAATCATAACATTTTCAATTTGAACATTTTCTTTCCCGACAATCTTCATAATATCTTCAACTGCATCTTGAGTGGTTATTATGAATATCTGATCATTGATCATAAAAGTATCATTGCCGGTTGGTACTATTGTTTGTGTCCCTCGCTGGATCACCGATACTCTGAAGGATGTTGACTGATTCATTTCAGCAAGCTGGCGCATTGTCATATTGATGATCGGGTTATTGTTCTCTATCTTGATCCCGATAACTAAAAGTTTTCCATTCTCTATTTCAACGATATCGGTTGCAGCGGATCTTTCGAGCAGTTTTGCAATTTCAACGGCAGCAAGTTCTTCCGGATAGATCAAATAGTCAATGCCGAGTGATTTTATCATATCCAGATTTTCATCGGATACATACTCAGCGCTGCTGACACGGGCAATTGTTTTTTTAGCCCCAAGTTTTTTAGCCAAAATAGCTGTATTAATGTTTATCGATTCAACGGATGTAACAGCTACCAAAAGATCGGTCTGCTCAACCTTTGCTTCTTTTAAAACCCTTATAGAAGTAGACGAACCATGAATTGACATTACATCCGTACTCGAACCCGCCTTTTCAACATGTGTTTCGTCAACATCAATAATTGAAATATCGTGATCAGCACTTGATAATTGTTTGGCTAAATGATAGCCCACATCTCCGACACCGGCAATAATTATTTTCATCTATAAACCCAAAATATTTATAGTATTAAATTAATGTTGTTTAACAAATTATACTAATTCAAAATCGCAAGATAATTTTGTAAATTCAAACACAAATATAATATCAATACAAATAATTTAATTAAAATACGCATTTAGGATATTACTTAAATGCAGAAAAACAACTGTGATAAAATGCTAATAAAAGCCATATTTCTATTTATTCTTACATATACATCAATTTTTGCTCAATCTGAATTTCAACAATTCATTTCTCATCTTTACAACTTGGGAACAGTTGAAGAGAAGAACGCCGCCATTGACAGCTTTATGACTTATGCCGGAACAGTTGGGATTCCTTTTATTGAGGAGGACAAAGCGAATTTTATTTATAATGGAAGTGCTACTTCTATTTCCATTGCCGGTGATTTTAACGGCTGGGATCCGAGTGAAACTAAAATGACAAATATAGATGGGACAAGTTTTTTCTTCAAGACAATGACTTTTGAACTTAACGCCCGTTTGGATTATAAATTTGTTCTCAATAATTCCGATTGGATACTTGACCCGGAAAATCCTAATCACATCAGCGGAGGGTTTGGACCAAATTCAGAATTAGCAATGCCCGAATATATTCAACCGTGGGAAATTAATTATAATCCTTCAATTCCACACGGCACACAAGTCAGAACAATTTTCAGCAGTTTAATCATGGCGAGAGATTACAGCGTAATAATTTATCTTCCGCCGGGATATGATTCTCTCTCAGCATCCGCATATCCCACGGTATATTTTCAGGACGGCGGTGATTATATCGCGCTTGGTTCAGCGTTGAATGTTATAGATAATTTAATTGACAGCAGTAAAATCGAAAAAGTGATTGCTGTATTTGTATCACCTACTAACAGAAACGAAGAATATGCAGGCGCAAAGAGGCATCAGTTTGCTGAATTTTTTGCAACTGAGTTGGTGCCGCATATTGATTCGATATATAATACAATCCAATTGCCATCCGGAAGACTTGTTATGGGTGATTCATTCGGCGGTAACATCAGTGGGCTAATAAGCTACAAATATCCCGAAATATTTGGGAACTGCGGCTTGCACTCCGCTGCTTTTTGGCCAAACGATAACGAGGTTTACAACTTAATTGTAACTGGGGAAAAGAAAGAGATCAACTTTGCTGCGACATGGGGAATATATGAAGGGCTTAGTA
>JAADIB010000446.1:9171-9536 GCA_013151565.1 Chlorobiota bacterium | reverse complement strand
GGTGTTGCAACCACAGTTAGTTTTGACGTTGGAGGTATGTGGCGACCGCAGAATTTCTTAAGCGGTAATTTTAGTATTGGCGCCAATCTTAGTAATGTTGGTCCTAAAATTTCATATATCGATCAAGATCAAGCTGATCCGCTTCCAACAAATTTACGTTTAGGTTTAGCTTATAGAATTTTTCAGGATGACTATAATTCACTTACAATAATTGGCGATGCAAGTAAACTATTAGTTAGTAAAAGACAAAGTGAAACGAACAAAGATACTGTTATTACACAGCCAAGTGAATTCAGAAGTATTGAATATTCGGCTGGAGTAGAGTATTGGTACGGACGTGCTGAAGACTTTATGTTTGCAGTACG
>JAADIB010000446.1:1161-9061 GCA_013151565.1 Chlorobiota bacterium | reverse complement strand
TAATTCGGAAAACCATCCGCTTGACGGAACACTTAGGTTTTCATTATTGATTGAATGGGGTTTAGCTCCAAGAACCCCTAGAGGACTTCCTAGGGGAATCTAACAGTGAAAAAAACAACCCTTATTCTATTCATAAGTATTTTAATTATGGGCAGTTATTCTGCCCAAACTTTTGTTGGTAAACTCAATCCTAATCCTGTGGCGAATATAGCAAATTTGAATCCAGGAGATTCGTTAAAAATTTTAGCTGTGCTGGTTGAATTTCAGGAAGACAAAGATGATGCAACATTTGGAAACGGAATATTCGGATCAATTTACTCGAAGGATTACGGCATAACTATTTTAGATCCATTACCGCATGACAAACCATACTTTGAGGATCATTTAACTTTTGCTGAGAACTATTTCAAAAAAGTTTCGGATAATAAATTCAATCTATCTTTTTCTGTACTCGGCGATGTACTTACAGTTTCAAAAACAATGCGCAATTATACGCCTCCTATTAATGATCTAAATGATCTATCTCCTATTGCAAATTTTGCCGAGGAAGTTTGGAAACTTGCCGATAAACATTATACAAATGTTGATTTTTCTGATTATGATCTATTCGTAATATTTCATGCCGGAGTAGGGAAAGATGTATCCCTGCCGGGAAGTATTGGAAACGAAAGAGATCTGCCTTCGGTTTATTTAAGTGAAAAGTCATTAAAAGGAATTTACGGTGATGACTTCCAAGGTTATCCGGTAAATGGAGGTAGTTTTAATATTACCAATTCAGCAATACTGCCTGAAACAGAATCAAGGGAACTGATCGGTTTCAACGGTATTAGTTTGATTGAACTTACAATCAATGGGCTGATATCAGCCACCATCGGTAGTCATTTAGGTTTGCCCGATCTTTATGATACAAATACAGGGCTTAGCGCTATCGGCAGATTCGGACTTATGGACGGACAGGCAATGTTCACTTTTCAAGGCATATATCCTCCTGAACCATCGCCCTGGGAAAAAATGTTTCTTGGTTGGGAAGAACCAATTGAATTACCGGTAAAAGATATGTCAGTTAATTTAGTTGCCAGGCATGCTGCTTATATCGGGGATACAACACTGGTTAAAGTCCCTATCAACGCAACCGAATATTATTTAATCGAGAATAGAAAAAGAGATGCAAAGAAAAACGGATCAACGGTTACGTATAAAACAGGCGGACAGATATTAACAAAAACTTTTGATAGAGATTATCCGGGTTATGTTTATTACAATGTTGATACTCTGCAAGGTGTTATACTAGATGTTGATGAATTTGATTGGGCGCTTCCTGGAGAAGACCGTAATTCCAAGATGGAAGATTTCATAGATATTGGCTTGATCATTTGGCACATTGACGAAAGAGTGATTTCTGAGAATTATGAGACCAATACAATCAATGTCGATAAGTTCAATCGGGGTGTTGCAATAGTAGAAGCTGACGGTGTGCAGGATATCGGGGAAAAGTTTAAAACTGTTTTCGGCGATGTCATTATCGGTGAAGGCACAAAGGAAGATACTTGGTATAGTTCAAATCCGGCTGACTTATATGAAAACAAATTCAGCAGCAATACAAAACCGAAAGCCGTTGCCAACAACGGAGCTAACAGTTTAATTACTATGTCGGATTTTTCTGATATAAGCAATACTATGTCGTTCAAGTTATCGTATGGTTCTGATAATATTGATCTTATCAGTAATGTTAAACTACCAATCACTGACAAAATTAAATGGATGACAACTGTTAATGATGGAAGCAGCCAGTTTGTTTTTGCTTTGACTGAGAGCAAGATTTACAAATTGAATACTAATGGATTGATAGAAGATAGTATATCATTCCCTAATAAATTTAAACCGGCAGCAGTTGGGATTAACAATTCTGTGGTTCTTTTCTTAGTTTCTGAAAATCAGATTCAGTTAACAAGATTTACTGAGAACAATGTGGAAACAGTTTCTGTTGATAATTCGAATTCAAAATTTTCCACATCACCAGTTATCAGTTCTGTAGATGAAAATCAAATTAAAATACTAATTGGAACAGAAAACGGTGAAATTCAAAGATATATTGCTGATACCGGAAATAATTTGTCATTTACACTTAAAGATACTCTTAAAGTATTTGATAAACCGGTAAAACAAATTGCATTTAGCAGAGTAGATAATTACGCTGCCATCAGTGAAGATAGTTACTTCGGATCAATAGCGGTTGATATTAACCCGTTAAACAAAGGTAATTCAGGTGTATTTAAGTTAAACGGCAAAGCTTTGCAGTTAGCAATGACAACTTCAAAAGTGAATTCAATTATTTCAACAGTTCTTACTGATAATAATATTACCATTATTTCTGATAATATAAGAGCGGATGAAATTACTAATCAGGGAAATTTGCCAAGTTCTTATTTTGCTCTATCTGATATGAAAAAAGATGGCAGTAATTATATAATTCAAAATGACGGACAGTTTGTAACGTCAACAAACCTTACTGGAGCAATGGCAAATAGATTCCCTTTCCAAGATGAGTTTTACAGTACGTTTTATTCGTCGCCTTTATCTGTTGATTTAAACAACGACGAAGCGGGGGATATAATTACTTTTACTACAGATGGTAAGATACTCGCTGTTGACGGAATGACAGGAAAAGTACTTGATGGTTTTCCAATTTCAAGCGGCGGTAAAGTTTCCCCAACACCAATTATCTTTTCAGAAAATGGGAAAACAGCTTTGGCTGTAATTACAGAAGAGAACCGATTTATGAGTTGGACGATTAGCCAATTCGACGGAAAGCAATTCTGGACTGAAGAAAATGGAAGTCCTTCTAATGCTTCGTTTGTGAAAGCGGCGGACAATACTGAATCTATCACAGAATTTTTTCCGCAGTCAAAAGCATACAACTGGCCAAACCCGGTTTATGAAAGTACTACGAATATAAGATATTATGTTTCAGAAGATTCAGACGCGGAAGTAAATATCTTTGATTTAGCCGGAGATCTTGTGGCTAAATTGAATGGCAAGGGAACTGGCGGATTTGATAATGAAATAGTATGGGATGTTTCTGATATTCAAAGTGGTGTTTATTTTGCGCATCTCAAAGTAACTGGAGTTTCAGGCAAGACCGATACAAAAATAATTAAGATTGCAGTGATTAAATAACATGGAAAGGAATTTCGATAATCCCTAATATTGGATAACTATGAGAAAGATCAGATATGTATTACTTATATTATTTGCTGTTTCAACTGCAATCTCAGCACAATTCAATGAATTTTACCCTGAGTATGAATGGTACACAATTACAGGTAAAAATGTTTTTGTGCATTATCATGAGGGCGCCGAGAGAACTGCGAGAGTAGTTGCTAAAATTGCCGATGAAGTTTGGGGACCGATTACATCTTTGTATGAGTATGAGCCGGATAAAGTTCACTATGTTATAAAGGATATTGACGATTACTCAAACGGAGCTACATACTTCTTCGATAATAAAATTGAAATATGGGCTTCAGCTTTGGATTTTGATCTTCGCGGAACTCACAATTGGCTCAGAAATGTGATTTCCCATGAGTTTACTCATATGGTGCAGATACAAGCCGGCATGAAATGGACTCGATCAATACCCGCATTTTATATACAGTATCTTGATTATCAAGATGTTCGCCGTCCCGATCTTCTGTACGGTTATCCCGATGTTATTGCTTCTTATCCTGTACCGGCAATTAATATCCCTGCATGGTTTGCCGAAGGAACAGCCCAGTATATGAGGAAAGATTTCAATTATGACAATTGGGATTCGCACAGAGATATGATCCTAAGAAGTTATGTCCTCGACAATAATATGCTCACTTGGAATGAGATGGGAGAGTTCGGTAAAACAAGTCTTGGGAATGAATCGGTTTATAATTCCGGTTTTGCTTTAACCAGGTATATCTCTCAGAAATACGGTGAAGACAAACTGCGTAAAATTACTCAGAAACTTGGTAAATTCGGGAACTTCACTATTGACGCGGCTTTCAAGGATGTTCTCGGAAAAGATGGTGACGAAATTTATGATGAGTGGAAATCTGTTCTGAAGCAGAGCTATGGGAAAAGGATTGAAGCAGTAAAAGAAAATCTTGTTGCCGGTGAAATAATATTTGATGAGGGCTTCGGTAATTTCTATCCAAAATTTACTAAGGATGGTTCAAAGATCTATTTCATTTCTAATAAGGGTAATGATTATCTCAGTACTTCGTCGCTCTATGAATATGACTTCAAAACAAAAAAATCGAAAATGATAATTGGCGGGATCCGTTCAACTATTGGATTAACACAGGATGAGAAAAAAATCATTTTTGCAAAATTATCTGAAGATAATCCAAAGTGGATAAATATTCATGATCTGTTTATCTATGATATTGATGAAAAAGAGGAAACGAGATTAACATACGGATTAAGGGCTAATAACCCTGACGTTTCTCATGACGGTAAGAAGATAACATTCCTTTATCAGAAAGATGGTACTACAAACTTAGGTATAGTTGATATTGATGGTAAGAATTTTAAACGATTGACTTTCTTTGAGAACGGTGAGCAGGTTTACAACCCAAAATTTTCTAATGACGATTCCTATATTATCTTCGACTACTCTATTAAGGAAGGACGCGATATTGCTAAGGTTGATGTTGACGGCTCTAATTTTGAATTCTTAGTTCAGACAAATGTGGATGAAAGAAATGCTGCGTATGATAAAGATGGAAATCTTATATACGCTAGTAACGAAACGGGGATTTTCAATCTTTATAAAATTGAAAAGGGGACAAATAAAAAGACACGAATTTCCAATGTCCTAGGCGGCGCTTTTATGCCTGCTATTGATAGTAAAGGAAACATTGTCTATGCCGGTTACAACTCACACGGTTATAAGCTCTATAAGCTTGCAGAAGATGAGCAAGATAAAGTTGATGATTCAAAAAAATATGTATGGTTGAGCAATCCGCCGTTACAGAAGGATATCCCTAATGGTGATATTACTAATTTCGATCTTAAAAGACTCCAGAATTATGATGATACAGATCTTGAGGGATACGATCCAAAACCATATTCCGGCTTCTTCTCAAGAATGTCATTCTTCCCGTTTATTCGATACGACAATTATAACTTATCCAATAATGGCTTGGATAAAATTAAACCGGGAGTCTATCTCTATTCAAGCGATTATCTGAATCGATACTCGATGTTCGGATCGATAGCAATAAATAAGAGAATGGAGCGGGATTTCTATTTTGGGTTTGAATATAGAGATAAACTTCCTTTGTTATACGGGCTTGGTATAAAACCGGAACTTATTTTCGAACTTTACAGTGTCAGCCGCAAAGCTGATGTTGATCTTTATTTCGGCTCATACGAAGATTCGTTGGGTAACATTCATTATGACTATATTGTTCCCACTGATGTGACATACAATCTTTTTGAAGTTGATATGGCATTTAAGCATAAAATTTTTGCTAAGGGAAATAAAATTGAGTTTAGATTTATTTACAGCGATTATGTCGCAGCGCTTGGAAGTTTTAATATCCCGAATGGAGGCGGTCTTTATCCAACGACAAAAGACACTTATTTCAAAGGTTGGAATATGCAGTTTACTTATTGGCATAAGGGACTTAGACCATATATTGACTCGGACATAAATCCGATTGGCAGGGAAGTTACATTCCAGCTTAATTATGAAATTGATAATTATAACGGTGAAGGGAAATATGTAGTTGAAGATGGACTTCTGCTTCCTCTTTATACCGATTATACATTTGCCAGGGCTGAACTGGACTGGAAAGAGCATATCGCTTTTACATCAAAAAATCATACTATCAATGCAAGGTTAAAAGCCGGAGGAATAATCGGTGCAACATTGCCAACATTTTTTGATTATTATATTGGCGGTCTGATTGGGATGAAAGGATATCCTTTTTATGCAATAGGAGGAAATCAGGCTTACTGGTTTAATTTAACATATAGATTCCCGCTCTTTAGAAATATTGACAGCAGATGGGGACCTCTTTATTTGGATAAAATATTTTTGTCGGTATATGCTGATATAGGAGATGCTTGGACCGGGAAATTCTTTGGTATTAAGAATGCAAAAAAAGGAGCAGGTGCTGAGATCAGGATAAAGATGAATTCTTTTTATCTTTTCCCGACAAGTATTTTTGTAAACGCTGCTTATGGATTTGATAAGTTTTCTACTATTGTCCAAGGTGAAAAAATCACCTATGGTCAAGAATGGATAGTTTATGCCGGGGTTCTTTTCGATTTCGGTTTATAATAAATTAAAGATTTAGGAAGGATGAAATAAAATGAGAAAAATAATAATTGTGTTGTTCTTACTTACAACGAGTACTTTTGCTCAGGAAAATAAAGTTGAATTATCGGGAAATCTGTATCAGGATATTCTTATATCTTCGAATAATTATGATTTCAACTCTCAAGATTCAATCAATATTGCCGTAAAAAAAAGAGCCCCTCTTCTTGCAGCGGGTCTCTCGCTTGTTTTACCCGGAGCCGGTCAGTTTTATAATAAAGATTATTGGAAAACAGCGATCTTTGCAGCAGTAGAAGCAGCGGCAATTTATACTGCAATTGCCTATAACCATAAAGGCGACGACCAAACACAATTTTTTGAGGACTTTGCAAACTCTCCGGATGGATGGAATGTTGATAAATATGCTTATTGGTCTGTGAGCAATGCAGGCAGAATCAATCCGGGTATTGAGGAGAATGATCCCATTCTAAATATATTTGATAACAATGGCGATGTAGTCTGGAATAAATTGAACTCTTTGGAAGTTGCTATCGGCAGATGGTATTCACATCAACTGGCTCCTTATGGAGATCAGCAGTATTACGAAATGATCGGGAAGTATCAGCAGTTTAACCCTGGTTGGAGTGATTATAGAGATGAAGATTATCCGCCGGATGGTTATACCTATCCTGATCCTGTAACACCGACATTTAAGTGGTATGCAGATCAACGAGGGAAAGCAAATGATTACTACAATATCGCGAGTACAGCAGTCGTAGTTTTAATTGCAAATCATGTGCTGAGTGCTGTAGAAGCTGCTCTGGCTGCAAACAGCTACAACCATAGTCTCAAAGCGAATGTTAGTTTGGATAGTAAAAATATTGGTTATCAGCGTGAGTATTATCCAAGATTCCATTTAAGTTACAACTTTTAAATAGATTAATTAAGTATTTTATAATAGTAATATTGGAATATTTAATAATTTATGTTTTGAGTTCTAACCTTGAATCGAAAAAAGATACTTATTTTCATAAAAATAATAATTGCTGCGACATTTATTTTTTCTGCAATATCTAAACTCATTTCTCCCGGGTATTTTGAGATCACACTTATAGATCAAGGTTTATTTTCTGATAGAAATACTGCGGCTTATTTTGCAAGAATGTTCATTGTGGTTGAATTTGCGATTGGCTTTCTTTTCCTACAGTCCAGCTATATAAAAAAAATAATTTCTCCAGCCGTAATACTTCTGCTGGCAGCATTCATCGTTCAAATGTTTATTCTAATTGTAACAGGTAACAATGAAAACTGCGGATGCTTTAGTTCGCTTGTCAGTATGGATCCGCTTGAAGCAATTATCAAGAATATTGTGCTTATTTTTCTTGTCCTATTCGTATATAAGCATTCTGAGACTAAGCAGAATAAAATAATTCTCCCATCTGCAATAGTTGTATTGTCAGTTGTTATTGTTTTGGTTTTTGCTCCTATAAAACAAACCGATAAATTCCCGTTTGTTAAATATACTCACTTCACAAATTATGGAAGAGTGGATTTAACCGACGGTGAGTTTTTAATACCGATATTTGATGCGAGCTGTGAACACTG
>JAADIB010000446.1:0-1115 GCA_013151565.1 Chlorobiota bacterium | reverse complement strand
GATTTTCCCAAAGTATTTATGCTGATTTTTGGCGAAAGTGAAAAGGCTATTAAAAACTTTCAAGACAGCACCGAAACGAATTTCCCTTATCATAGAATTAGTATTGATGAATTCTTCGACTTGATAGGTACTTCACCGCCCAGGATATATTGGCTTCAGAATGGAAAGATCAAAAAAGTTTGGGATGATAATATTGAAGAAAATCTATGGGATACATTCAGTAACAGAAATAACAAATATATTGAACTAAATATTGAATAATCAACTTCTGGACTCATTTTTACTTTCCTATTTCTTTTTATTATAAGCATATTTAGTTAAATTTAAGTTTATTATAAAATAAGTTAGAAAATGAGTATTCCTTTAGTTGTCATAGTAGGACGTCCCAATGTTGGAAAGTCAACTTTATTCAACCGGTTAACCCGATCCAAGAACGCAATTGTTGATGACGAAAGCGGTGTTACTCGCGACCGGCATTATGGAGAAGTGGAGTGGGATGGCAAAGTATTCCAGATAGTGGATACCGGCGGTTATGTGCCGCATTCATCCGAATTGTTTGAGACAGCAATTCGTGAACAAGTTGAGATTGCTCTTAACGAAGCCGACGCAATATTTTTTGTAGTTGACGGGCGCGATGGGTTAACCCCGGTTGATGAAATTATTGCTGATATGCTGCGTTCATCGCAGAAGCCAATCCTTGTTGTAGTGAACAAATTAGATAATCCTAAACAAGGATTACATGCAGCAGAATTTTTCAACTTAGGAGTTGGAAACGTTTATGATATTTCTGCTATACACGGTAGAAATGTTGGTGATCTGCTTGATGAATTGTTTACGGAAATCGAGTATAACCCGGAAGATGATGAAGAGGATGCAAGATTAAAAATTGCAATTGTCGGACGACCAAATTCCGGGAAATCGTCCCTTGCCAATGCATTATTGGGATTTGATAGGAGTATTGTTACGGATATCCCAGGTACTACACGCGACAGTATCAACTCGATTTTGAAATACCATGGCGATGAGATTGTTTTAGTTGATACCGCCGGGCTTCGCAAACGAACCAAAGTGAAAGAAAATATTGAGTTTTACTCAAATGTACGTACGCTTCGTGC
>JAADIB010000259.1 GCA_013151565.1 Chlorobiota bacterium | reverse complement strand
TTTTTAATAAACATAGTAAGTAGACTTCCAAATCCGTTTCCTAGTAAAAAAAGGAAAAGAAGTATTGATATTGACTTTGTGGGAGAGTCTAGATTAAGGTTCAATATCTGGAATGTATAAGCTTGTAATAAGCAATATGATGAGCCTAATAATATTGAGATCAAACTATATTTTTTGAAAAGTTTACTCTGCAGTTCAGTAAATCCATCTAGACCTGATAGACCGTAGTTCTTTTTGTGCTGCTTTATCAACCAAATTAGAACTATAGCCAAGATGATAAGCAAAATAGCCATATTATCAGGTAACCCGAATTGGAAGTTATAGAAAAAAGGTGAATCGTCATAAGTCGGGTTTAGATTAATTGCTGCATTCTGCGATAACTTGCTGAACGAGTATTTATTATCAGCTACATCATACAGTACCTGGTCGAACATTTGCCATTTAAAATTTATATCCTTGGATAAAACAGTATCAATTTTAACCTGTTCAATAAGAGGGAAATAGAAAACTCCTTTATCCATCCCGGTTTGGTGTGCTACAAAATGTCTCGGTTCAATTTCATCTTTTGTAAATTTGCTCTTTTTAATAACTATAACCGGTTTCATTCCGTTGGATATAATATAAACATGTTTAAACGCTTCATTGTTGCTTATACCTGCTCTTTTCTGTTCTTCTAAATACGTGGATAAGAAACGATAAATTTCTTCATAACTATGCATAGTAAATACCAAACGTCCGTTCGCTGTTAATGCGTTCAAATAATCTGCTATAGCTTCAACAGTAAAAAGATAATTTTCGGTCAACATATAAAAGTCGGTGGATCGCGAACTTTTTGTAATGGGAATAGTTAAAAAGATCAAATCATATTTGTTTTTGAACTTTCTTACATAGTTTCTTCCTTCGTTTTGAATTATCTTAATATTTGGTTTTGAACTAAAAGTTGAAGGATTGTATTTCTTCATCAACTTGACAAATGAAGGATTAACTTCTACCGCTTCAATAAAATTAACTTTTCCAAAATAATTGGCTGCTATATCAATACCCCCGCCGGGACCAATGATCAGAGAAGTGTCTTTTTCATCGCTCTTAAGAAATTGGAGCGGGAAAAATCCCGGGAAATGTTTTAGTGCATCACTTAATTTGCTCGGGGAGTTTTCTAATTCATCTAGTTTGATTACTTTGCTTCCCGCGGCACCATCTATAAATATGGATAAAGATTTTGATCCATCAGAGTAAGAAAATTCAACTAGGTCAGTTTTTCCAAAAAGGCTCCATTTGCTTTCTACTATTCTTGTTTCAATAGCCGGATTATTCATAAGCCTTAACAGATCTTTGTCATCATTCTTAACTATCGGAATTTCTAATTTGGAAAAGATCAAAGAGATAACTAAAATGAGAATTGAGAAAATTAAAACGGGCTTGATCTTAATTGCCTTTTCAACCGATAAAATTATGATAAATAGTAAAAAAATGAATATAGCTGAAAAAGTAAAAATAGCTAATATACTAATTGAGTCAAAAATAAAAGCCGACAGCAATGCGCCTGTTGAAGCTCCTAAAAGATCAAACGCATATAATAAATAACTTCTATCAGAATTTCGCTGGAAAATAAAACTGAACATTATACCAATTAGTAAAAACGGAATTGTTGTGAATATTATGTAAAACAGTAGTGATACTTGCTCGCCCAGAGTGCTATACACTATAGGCAGCAACAGCATGAAAGATAAATTAATTAAAATTAAAAGGGGAATAGATACAAAGAACCAATTTTTTTGCCTATCGAAAGTCTCCCGATATTTTGCATAAATGATCTCTCCTACACCGAGTCCGAAAATGGAAATGGCTATCACTAGAAAAGCGAAATGATAGTTGAGCATATATGAAAACAGCCGTGATAACGTAATCTCAAGGATTATGGTTAGGGCTGTTAAAAAAAATATTATTACTAGATAAAGTTTTTTTGATTTCATTTTTCATTCTGGATTTTACCTTGTTACTCAAATCCCATACCTAATTAATTAGTTCAATAATAGTTGATAAAAGTAAACTTTTGAAGAGTACATTTTAAAGTTTCTTAAAAATTTTTAATTTTTTTAATTTATAGTATCCGATTATAGCAGATATTTGGCATTAGTTATTATCTTTGTTGTATGTTAAGTTTGTATGATAAATTTGGAGAAAGAGATAATTATGAATGACGTAATTCCATTTATTTTTATGATATCAACGATCCTAGCATCATTGGGATTAATAGTAATAATATATTCCAGGAACGCAGATAAATATACCAGTCGATTATTTATTCTTATTTTGGTTTTGGTAATAGCTTATGTAATAGCACACGGGTTACATTTTCATATGCTTTTAGACAAAGATGTCACTATTTTGGACAAGTCTTGTCATTCCTTACTATTATTGATAATTGTTACATTAACTTTTTTCTCAATAAGTTTTGTTAATCAGCAAAAAGTAGGGACAATCACTTCTCTATTAATCCTAATTCCGTCAATAATCCTATTATTCATGCTTTGGTCAGGAAACTTGGTTGATGAATCTCATGCGCATTTAGGTCAATTTGAAACACATTACGACCGGAAATATCCATTATTTCTTGCATGGTATTTAATGTTAATCTTTTATGCATCTTTTGTTCTGGTCCGTAAATACATAAAGGAAAAAGATATCCAGATCAAAAAGCAGATCCTAATTCTTTCATTCGGATTGTTGTTGACGAATTTAACTTCATTTGTTTTCGGCTTATTTTTACCGTGGATTCTTGGTTTTTATTTTCTTGTGGAAATCAGTCCTCTCGCTTTTCTCGCCGGATTAATTCTTTTTACAGCAATTGGTGTTGGTAAATATAATATGTTTCCAAATGTATTAGAGAGAGTGCATCCGTTCAGTATTAGTAAAAAAATCTTTTTAATTGCATTAATTGCCGTTCCAATTGTAATTATTATAATACAAATACCGTTGGGAAGAATTTTGTTTGGTATTGACACTCCTGAGGCATGGACTAGGTATTTCCTTATGACCTTATTAGGGGGAATTATTGTTTCGGTGACTATCTCCTTTATCGTTCTTAAAGTAATCCTAAGTCCTATTGAAAAACTTAAGAATCAAGCGCGTGAAATTCAGAAAGGTAACTTTGGTATAGTTGTTGACGTAAACTCTAATGATGAGATAGGAGAATTAGCGTATGCCTTTAATGAAATGACCAATACGTTAAAAAAAGATGTGGAAGAAATAAAACAAAAAGAATATAGAATTACAATGCTGTTAGATGCATTTGATAAATCATTTACTTCTATTGCATTGGTTGATAGTTCTTTTAGAATTATGCAGGCTAATAATATGTTTTGTAAAATAAATACAGTTGATAAAAATGAAATAGTTAATAAGAATATTAATGAAATCCATTTTAAAGGAATTCTTGAGGAAAATTTTAATACAATAAAACAAGAATTGCAAAAAAACAATACTTATGAAGGTGAATTGGTTTTTCACGGCAATGATAATAATTTAAAAACTTTTCTAATTTCCGTTACACAATTTGATTTAAGCGACATAGAGGAAAAAGGTTATCTTTTTGTGGAGGTTGATATTACACACCTTAAAAAATTAGAATCGCAATTAGCTAAAGCAGAAAAGCTGGCGGCGATAGGGAAAATGGGAGCCATACTTGCGCATGAAGTTAAGACTCCTTTGACTTCCATTAAAATGAATGCAGATATATTATCCAATTCCCTTGTTCTTAACGAAGATGATAAACAGTCATTTGCTATTATTAACAAGGAGATAAACAGATTAAATAATCTTGTAAAAGAGATATTACAGTTTTCCCGTCAATCGGAATTGAATTATTCTACTTTCAATATAATTGATATTTTAAGAGCAATCGAAAAGAACAATTCAAACAAATTTCTTGCAAAGAAATTTGCAATTTTTATTAATATGAATGATTTTAAAATTACTGCAGATTGGGAAAAGTTATATCAGGCATTTTTAAATATAGTTGAAAATTCATTTGAATCATCACAGGATGGTGGATATATAAAATTTGAATCAACTATTGATATGAATAGAGCAATATTAATTGTTACAGATAATGGGAAAGGCATTCCCCAAGAAATTAAAGAGAGAATTTTTGAGCCGTTTTACACATCAAAATCATCCGGTACTGGACTCGGCTTATCAATTTGTCAAAAAATAATTGAACAACATAATGGTACCATAGCATTATTGAACTCAGAAGTTGGTCAAACAAAATTTGAAATAACTTTACCTTTGGTTCCATAATTTTGAAAAATATTAACGAGAGATAAAAATGGCGAAAATATTTGTTGTTGATGACGACGAGTCAATAAGAGAAACTATTTCCAATTTTTTAAGAAGAGAGAATTATGAAGTTAATACGGCACCTAATGGACTTGAAGGGCTCGAAGGAATCAAAAAAACTCAGCCAGATATGGTAATCAGCGACATTCGTATGCCGGGAATGAATGGTTTGGAACTTATGAAAGCCGTGCATGAGTTTGATTCAACAATTCATTTTGTTTTGATGACTGCTTACGATGATATGCAGACTACTATTGAAGCTATACAAAAAGGCGCTTATGATTATATTGAAAAACCCCTGGAGATTGATAAATTAAAGATCATTGTTAAAAGAGCGATCGAAAATAAGGTGCTGAGTGAGAAGCTTGATTCAGTAATTGGGGATGGCAGTAGTTTCGTAAAAAATAAGAACATCATTATTGGCAAGTCTGAAGTAATGAAATCGGTTTACAAGAAAATTGGTCAGGTAGCCGATAATAAAGTTACAACATTGATTCAGGGTGAAAGCGGAACGGGAAAAGAATTAGTTGCAAAAGCAATTCATTATAGCGGAATAACAAAGGAATTTCCTTTTGTTGCTGTTAATTGTACTGCCTTAACAGAAACTCTGCTGGAAAGCGAATTATTCGGACATGTAAAAGGGTCATTTACCGGTTCAATTAAAGATAAAAAGGGGAAATTTGAGTTAGCCGGAAACGGCACATTATTTCTTGACGAAATCTCAGAGATCTCTCCTAATCTCCAAGTGAAATTATTAAGGATTCTTCAGGAAAAAGAATTTGAGAGAGTTGGAGCTAATTATGTAATTCCTATAAAAGCTAGAATTATTGTAGCGACAAATAGGAACATTCAAAAGCTGGTAGATGAAGGCAAATTCAGAGAAGATCTATTTTACAGGTTAAATGTTGTAACAATTAATGTGCCTCCTCTTAGAGACAGAAAAGAAGATATTCCCCTGCTTCTAAATCATTTTTTGAATAAAATTAATTTAGAGCTACACAAGAATGTTTCAAAAGTATCTAAACGCGCAATGGATTTGTTGATTAACCATGATTGGGTAGGAAATGTAAGAGAACTGGAAAATACCTTGATGCAAGCAATTGTGTTATCAAACGGGGATGTTATAGAAGAGGAAAATATTCTGCTGCGAAAAATAGATAAAATGCATTCAGAATTTGACGACGTTACAAAATATACTTTAGCCGATATTGAAAAGAAACACATTGAAGATATGTTGGAGGCGGTTCACTGGTATAAACCTAAAGCGGCAGAATACTTGGGAATATCTCTTCCAACTCTTTATAGCAAGATTGAACACTATAATATAAAAAGAATATAAATTTTAGTTGTTCAAATTTATTGTCGTGCATTCTTAAGGAATGTAGTATCTCTATTTGGTTTTGACAAAATCTTGTAGTGATACTATCCGTGCAGAATCTAAGGATGCGTTACTGGTAAATTGATGTACAGAATATTGTGTGCAGATCAAACTGTTATGTTATGGCTTGACCACTTAATTTTCTTATATCATTGATCCTGTTTTTTAAGGGAACAAAATTAGCATTTTTAGTGTCAAACGTTAGTTTGAAGCAATAAGTTTTTCCTTTTATCGGACGCTGCTGATTTTGCTTATTATTTTTTGATTATAAAGTGGAGATAGTTTTATGCATGCTCTAGTATTTATTAAACAAGTTCCAGATGCTTCACAGGTAAGAATTAACTATGAAACGGGTACCTTGATAAGAGAAGGAGTGCCTGCTATTCTAAACCCCTATGAAGTTCACGCAGTTGAAGAAGCTGTGAAGATCAAACAGAAATTTGGAGGCAAAGTCACCATTTTAACAATGGGACCTCTGCAAGCAGCTGACGCTTTAAAAGAATGCCTTTCAAGGGGAGCGGACAAAGGCTATCTTCTGTCCGACCGTATTTTTGCCGGCTCCGATACTCTTGCAACATCTTATGCTCTTTATGAAGGAGCTAAAAAAATTATTGAGCTAGAGGGTGAAATTGATTTTTTCTTCGCCGGTAAACAAGCCATAGATGGAGATACAGCTCAAACCGGACCCGGTATTGCCACGCGTTTTAACATCCCGCTTGTTACATATTTAACAAAACTTGATGAAGTTAATTTGGAAGAGAAATATGTAGTTGCTACAAGATTAACCGAATTCGGGCAAGAGACACTTAAAGTTCCAATCCCGGTATTCTTCACTGTAGAAGAAAGTTTAAATATTCTTTCTCACTCACCTTTACCATGGTTAGTTAAAGCTGCACAATCCAAAATAGAAATTTTATCGGGTGAAAATGTTGACTTAGATAAAAATCAATGCGGACTAAGAAATTCGCCGACAATCGTTAAAAAAGCGTTTACTCCTGAAAAGAAACAGCGCGGTGCAACACTAACGGGAACATTTGACGAAGTTGTTGATCAAGCGGCTGAAAAAGTAGCACCATTTTTAAATAATATTCTATAATTGAGGTGAAAGATGATAGACCTAAATAAAATAGATTCCGATATTTCCCATTATAAAGATATTTGGGTTTTCATAGAGCAAACTAACGGTCAAGCCGAGCATGTTTCTTTTGAACTTTTGACAAAAGCTAGGGAATTGGCATCTCAAAGAAATTGCCATGTTGCCGCTGTTGCTGTTGGTAATTCCGTTGCACATTTAGCTGAAGATGTTTTTAAGTACGGCGCTGAAAAATTCTATATTGTCGAAGATGAAGTACTTAAGGATTATAGAACAGAACCATATCGCGATGCGGTATCTGAGTTAGTAGTAAAATATAAGCCGGAAATATTCCTGATCGGTGCTACTACTCAAGGAAGAGATCTTTCAGGCACTGTTGCAACAGTTCTTAGAACCGGTTTAACTGCCGATACTACAAAACAGGAGATCGATCAGGAAACCGGATTCCTCTGGATGACAAGACCAACATTCGGCGGAAGTTTGATGGCTACAATTTTTTGTCCTAAACACAGACCCCAAATGTCGACAGTCAGACCAGGTGTTTTCAAAGCAATTCCTCTTGATGCACCGGTAAACGGTGAAATTATAGAAATTATAAGAGAGAAGATCGAGTTTTCTGAAGAGGATGTTGTTAAAAAAATATTGAAAAAGGTTATTTCGTCCGAAGGTAATGTTACTTTAGGATTTTACGATGTTATAGTTTCAGGTGGTAAGGGAATGGGGAACAAGGAAAATTTCAATATGTTAAAAGAACTTGCCGACTTATTAGGAGGAACTTGGGCGGGGTCCAGAAAAGCTGTTGAACTCGGCTATATCCCGCAGACAAGGCAGGTTGGGCAAACAGGACAAACCGTGCATCCGAAATTATATATCGCCTGCGGTATTTCAGGCGCTATTCAGCATCTTGTTGGGATGCAGACATCTGAAATTATAATAGCGATTAATACTGATAAAGATGCTCCCATTTTTAATGTTTCAACTTACTGTATAGTTGAAGACGCACTAAAATTTGTTCCCAAACTTATCGAAGAACTTAAAGGAATGCAATCTACCAGGAGGGCACAATGAGTAATTTAAAATATGATGTGATAGTTGTTGGCGCCGGTCCTGCCGGTCTTGCCGCTGCAACAGTTCTTGCAAAAGCCGGGGTTAAGGTTGTTGTTGTTGAAAGGGGACAGTTTGCCGGGTCTAAGAATGTTATGGGCGGAGTATTCTATTCGGATTGTATGAAAGGAATTATTGATGATTTTCCAGGTAAAGCTCCTGTTGAAAGACATATTATAGATCAAAGAGTTTGGCTATTAGATAAAGATTCATTTGTGGGGTTCAATCATAAAAATGAATTGTTTAATAAAAAACCATACAATTGTCATACCGTTTTTAGAGCTAAATTTGATAGCTGGTTTGCTAAACAAGCTGCTGATGCCGGCGCTTTAATTATAACTAGAACTTTAGCTAAAGAAGCTATTATTGAGAATAACAAAATTGTTGGAATTAAAACCGGGAGACCGGACGGCGATATTAAAGCAGACTGCGTAATTATTGCCGACGGTGTGAACTCTCTCCTTGCAAAATCTCTAGGCTTTAGAAAGGAAATTAAAAGAGAATCTGTTGCCCTGGCTGTAAAAGAAGTAATTGGACTTGACGAAAAAATAATAAATGAGCGGTTCAATGTTAAATCCGGCGAGGGTGTAACTATTGAAGTAACCGGAAATTTTTTTAACGGCGAAGCAATGGCTTTTATTTATACTAATAAAAAGTCTATTTCACTTGGCGTTGGTATGGTCGTTGAAGATTTGGTTAAAAATAAAATAAATCCTAATGATCTGATGGAATCATTTAAAGCACATCCTTCGGTAGTGCCTTTAATTGACGGCGGGGAAACTAAGGAATATCTTGCTCATTTAATACCTGAAGGCGGTTATAAAGATATGCCTAAACTTGTAGGCAACGGAGTAATGATAGCCGGCGATGCGGCTATGATGGTTGATGCTATTCATAGAGAGGGTTCAAACCTTGCTGTCACTTCCGGGAAACTAGCTGCTGAAACATATCTTGAAGCTGCTAAAACCGGAGATTTTTCTGAAAAGTCTTTATCGCTGTATGAAAAAAAAAAGTTAAAGGAAAGTTTTGTTATAAAAGATCTTAAAAAATATAAAGGTGTTCCGTCATTGCTGCAGCATAACAAAAGATTGCTTCAGCAATATCCTAAATTAATAAATAATGCAGCCTATGAAATATTAAATGTAAATGGCATTTCTAAAAACGACAAGGAAAAATTACTTTGGAAAAATATGAAAAGCCAGATTGGTGTCAGTAATTTAATTAAAGACTTATTCAAATTGTGGAGAAATGTAGGATGAGATTAGAAGATAAATTATATTTGGATGGTTATAAAATTGACGAGATTGGGGGTTCGCACCTTGTTATTAAAGATATGTCGGTTTGCTTGAACTGCGAATTACAGCAGTGTTTATATATATGTCCTAGCGGTGTTTATGATTTTGATGCAGAACGCGGCGAAATTGAAGTGAATTATGATGCTTGCCTTGAATGCGGAACATGCAGAATAGCTTGTCAGTACAGTAATATTGACTGGCGCTACCCGCGGGGCGGGTTCGGTGTATCTTATAAATTCGGATAGTTCATTTTAGCAATTTTTGACTGCTCTTTTGCAGAAGAGGAAAATATTAATTGTTGAAATGGGAAAGTACTAATAATTAAACGACGTTTTATTTTGAAATTTTATATATTAAGAAAGTGGTTCAACCTACAGTTCAAGTCTTGAGAGCCATGTTACTGTAAAAGACACATGACAAAAGGCAAAGAATAATGGATACAAATAAACAAATAACAATTGTAGGTGCGGGTCCGGCTGGATTAACAGCCTCAATTGCTTTAAGACAAGCCGGCTATAATGTAAATCTGTACGAGCAGAATAACAATGTTGGACTTCGCTTCAATGGTGATTTTCAAGGACTCGAAAACTGGTCTGACGAAGAAGATACTTTAGATATTTTAAGTAATCTAGGTATAAAAATAAATTTTTTGTGTCATCCATATTATGGCAACGATGGAATTTTTTACGGACCTAATCTAAAACAAGTAAAGGTAAAAACATCCCGCCCGCTTTTTTACTTAATTGAAAGAGGCTCTAGTGAAAACTCACTTGATCGTGGACTTCTTAAACAAGCTGAGGAAGCCGGTGTAAATATTTTTTGGGGACAAAAACTTGATTCTGTAAAAGATGGATTAGCAATTGTTGGTACCGGTCCTAAAGCTGCCGATGCAATAGCAAAGGGAATGGTTTTTAGCACGTCTTATAAAAATATCTTTGTTGGTTTTCTTGATAACAAAATAGCGCCAAAAGCTTACGCTTATCTGCTTGTAAATAATGGTAAAGCAACTTTTGCCACATGTCTTTTTGAAGATTTTAAGAATGAAAAACTTTATTATAATAGAGCTTTAAGTGCAATGGACTCTGTATTGGATATTGATAAGATCGCACCTAAAGAATTCGGCGGGTTTGTGAATTTTTTTACCGAACCAATATATTCAAAAAATAATCGAATTTTATATGTTGGTGAAAATGCAGGCTTTCAAGATGCACTTTGGGGTTTCGGAATTAAGTATGCTATGCTGTCAGGTTATTATGCGGCTCAAAGTATCATTAATAAACAAGATTATAAGGAACTATGCGAAGAACATCTCAGACCAAAATTGAAGACTTCTTTGGCTAACCGATTTTTATTTGCTCATTTTACAAATTATGGCTACTCATTTATTTTGTCAAAGTTAGGAAGCTATCCCGATGTTATTCCTCCATTAAGAAAACATTATAATCAGTCAAACACTAAAAAAGTATTTTATCAAATTTGTAAAAGGTGGTACAAAAGCAGGTTGATTGATAAGCAGTGTTTACATAAGAATTGTGATTGTGTCTGGTGCAGACATGGAAAGGCTGAACATGGAGAGGCTGCCGTAAACTGCTGAACCTTGTTTGCAAAATGTTCTTTTGTAAAATTTCAAGTTTTAAGGTAGTAAAATGAGTTGGACTGGAACTGAAATAATTAAAAAAAGATATAATAGGTATTCAAAATTTTATGACATTTTTGAATTACCTATGGAAACGTTCTTTTCAAAGTTTAGACCAGACCTTGTTCGCTATGCAGAAGGAAATGTATTGGAAATTGGTGTTGGTACAGGAAAGAATTTAGAATATTATCCTGATGATATTCAAGTTACTGCAATTGACCTTAGTCCCGGTATGCTTTCTAAAGCTAAAAAGAAATTCCCCAATAAGAAGAATATAACATTTCTTGAAATGGATATTCAATCAACAACTTTTGAAGATAATGTTTTTGATACTATTATAGGTTCATTTGTATTTTGTTCTGTTCCCGATCCTGTTAAAGGATTAAATGAACTTAGAAGAATTTGTAAACCTGGTGGAAAGATTTATTTGCTGGAACATGTAAGAAGTAATAAAAAAATAATAGGACCAATTTTAGATCTATTTAATCCAATACCAGTGAAATTATTCGGTTTTAATATAAATAGAAATACAACGAATAATATTAAAGAAGCAGGATTCGTAAATATTGTCGAAAAGATTTATTGGAGTGATATTTTAAAGATGTATATAATAACAAATATTAAATGACGTTTAAGGATAAGTTATAATAAATTCAGAAATTTTATTCCACCTCTTCTGGAGTTGTTATTTCTGCTTCTTTATACTTCCATAGGTCGCATCTATGGCTATTTATTAATTCTGTATTGAATTACTCATTATACAAATTCTTTTTAGGAACGAATAAAATTATTCCTTAAATTATTTGAAAGAATTTTCTATTTGTAAGGAGGACAAAATGAAAAGGCGCGATTTTGTTAAAGTCACTTCAACGGTAGCGGCTGCATCATTTTTACCAAGCTCATTTCTTTCAGCAGCAGTAATAAAAAATAATCAAAAGAAATTCCCGAAGGTTTTAAAACCTAAAATGAATAACGGTGTTAAAGAATTTGAACTTTATGTTGAAATAGTTGAGCAGGAAGTTGTACCGGGATTTAAGTTTCATACGCTGGCATTTAACGGACATATACCCGGACCTGAATTACGGGTAAATAAAGGCGATCAAGTGCGTGTGAAATTCAAAAACAAAACAGAATTAAACCACACAATTCACTGGCATGGAATATATGTACCGTGGCGTATGGACGGTGTTCCGTATGTTACACAAATGCCGGTTATGCCCGGTCAGGAGTTTGTGTATGAGTTTACCGCAGAACCGTACGGCACTCATTTCTATCATTGCCATTGGGGAACTTTGCTCCACATGCAGTCGGGAATGTATGGCAGCTTTATTATTGAAGATCCGGATGATCCAATTAAGAAATCTTTTCCATATGAACGGGAATACACGCTCGCATATTCTGCTCACGACTCAAACTTTATTCGTAATGAATTAAATGCAATGCTCGAGCGGATGAAGGAAAGAATGTTCTTGGTGAAAAACGGCAGATTTGACAAGGAGCGGTTTGCAACTTTCAACACAAAAGATGAGCTTGTTCAAGCTGTAAATAATGGATATCTTCCGCCATATGTTGTAAACCGGCGTTCTTTGGATGAGCTTCCTCGCCCTAATTGGTTCACTGTTAACGGTAAGTCATATCCGATGACACCGAATATCTATATCAAGGAAGGCGAAAATATCAGGGTGCGTTTGATCAATGCCGGTACGGAGGAACATTATCTTCACCTACACGGTCATGATTTCTGGCAGGTTTGTAATGACGGGATCCCAATAAAAAATCCTGAGCAGATGAATACTCTTAGACTAAGCCCTGGTAAAACTTTGGATATTATAATTGAAGGGAATAATAGGGGGATCTGGACTTTCCACGATCATGATACACGTCGGGTTACAAATAACGGGCTTTATCCCGGCGGAAATCTGCTCGCCCTGGTTTATGAGGATATGCCGGCTGAAGAAGCAGAGTTGAATATGATGGCTAAAAAAATGGGATTGCCTTCATTACCTATTGTTGCTCTGGATGAATAATTGGTTGAAATAAATAGAATTAAATTTTAGGAGACATTCTGATGTTAAAACAAAAGTTTATTAGAACGGTGCTCTTTTTGACAAGTGTCTTTGCATTCAGCAATATCTTTGGACAGATCAGCCCTGAGATTCAGCTTGGTGCGCGTGGCGTTATGTCGGTTAATCTTAATGTAAGTTCGGGGGAAACTACTTCGGCTGTTAATGATTTTTCCGACTCCGGAATATTATTCGGATTTCGTCAGAAATTATACAACAATTTTCGCGGACGGTTTGTGATCGGTATGCAATTCCCTGATGCCAACTCTGATCTAGGACAGATATTTTTTCATCAAACTTTTATCCAGTTAGATGATAGAACGAATATCATTAAACTTGGTCGCTCAAGAGTAGCAAGCTCGTTAATTGAGTTCCCGACTTTGCGGGATGACGATGCAATATATTTTACCGATGTACTTAATCCATTTTCGTCTGGCGCTAATACCGAAGATAATCAATATGGAAATGTATTGGAATATACTCATATCTTTGCACAGCGTTACCGTTTACAAATTCATGGCGAACATTTTACCGAAACTCCCAAACCGCCTGAGACCGTTGAAACTGATTTTAATCTAAACGCCTTAGGGTTGTCGTTTATGTATAGAGTTCCGGCTTCGCAGTTATGGGAACGCCCGGTAATTCAGCAGATTGGAATAGGAATAAATAATTTTTTAACCGATAGACCAAACAATACTAATGAATTAGATCAGATGCTGACCAATGTTTCATTTTCAACAATACTTAATGTTCTGAGAGATCCGGTTTATTTCCTTGATGTAAGGGGACAAGTAATTTATAACAAAGGTTTTGATGAGACAACAAGTATTACTGATAACTATTCTATGACACGCACGGCTTCTGTTTCTGCATTCGCAAGTGTTCGGTATCTTTTAAGAAAAATGGAAAGACCAACGCTGCAGATTTCTGTTTCAGCGGGTTATAAAGATTTTACCAATGTAGCAAATAGTACAAATCAATTGCAGTTAATCTTTAATACTTTCTATAGGCTGGGTGCAAATTTTGATATCGGCTTTCAGATACAATACAGCAAGAATGAAGGAGACCTGAAAACATTATTAGGCAGTAATGAAACACGTTTTCAAGTTGCCCTGGTCTATTCAATTGAGCAGTTATGGAACAGTCAATTTG
This sequence comes from Chlorobiota bacterium, assembly GCA_013151565.1. Classification (GTDB taxonomy): domain Bacteria; phylum Bacteroidota; class Ignavibacteria; order Ignavibacteriales; family Melioribacteraceae; genus SZUA-22. Next base: position 2,869 of record JAADIB010000259.1, on the reverse strand, counting down.
ACGATAGGGAATCATTGCTGAACTTGGAGCATGGTTATATCCCTTAGTATTTATGATTTTTCAACAAGTTCTAAATCCGTTGGTTAACGGAAGAAATTTATCAACAATAAATCATGTAGAATAAAATAAGGAGAACAAAAATGTCATACTATTTTTCAAAAACGTTAGATGTAACGTTTGATGAAGCAATTGAAAAAGTAACAGAAGAATTAAAAGGGGAAGGTTTCGGAATTCTAACTGAGATAGACGTTAGAGCAACATTGAAGAAAAAACTGGATGTTGATTATAAGCCTTATAAAATCCTCGGTGCCTGCAATCCGCCGTTTGCTTATAAATCTCTGCAGGCAGAAGAACAAATCGGGTTGATGCTGCCTTGCAATGTAATCGTTTACGTAAATGATAATGGAGAAACAATTGTAGCGGCAGTTGACCCAGTTGCATCTATGCAAGCAGTTGAAAACGAAAACCTTGGCGAAGTTGCAGAGACAATTCAAGGAAAATTGAAAAAAGTAATTGATAGTTTATGATCTTAATCAGTTAATATGATTTCAGTGAGCAGCAGTCTTTGGCTGCTGCTCAGCATAAAGAATAAACTATTAAAAGTAGTCGTATAAACAATTCATGAGTTTTGTCTTTATAGTAAATTTATAAGTATAAATTTACTATCTTTATAAATACTAAAAGGAAGCTTTGACCCCCTTTAATGTACTAAACCATTAATTTAGAATTTATCTCAAAAACTTCGATCGGAAAAAAATGAAGAACTTGTTAGAAAAAGGGACTAAGTGTCTAATTGTACAGTCTAAATTTTCAGCATTTAGTTTCTGGAATTATATTGATGTATGTGAAATTACAGGCGCGAAATATCCTGCCGCGCCTTTAGGTTTATTAACAGTAGCGGCATTATTGCCTCAGCAGTGGGAATTTAAATTAATCGATGAAAATGTTGAATCATTACTACCGGAACATTTTGAGTGGGCGGATATTGTTTGTCTTGGAGGTATGCTTCCGCAGCAGCCAAGTATGATAACGATCATTGATAAAGCACATAAATATGGCTGTCCTGTTGTTGTCGGTGGACCCGATCCCACATCGCAGCCGGAGTTATATCATTCTGCCGATTACCTCGTACTGGGTGAAGGTGAAGTTACTATCCCTATGTTTTTGGAAGATTTGGAGAAAGGAGTAACGAGTGGCAGATATAAATCTGATGATAGAGCTGACATGACAATAGCAGTAGTGCCTAGGTTCGATCTTATACGCTTTCAAGATTATATTATGGTTGGCGTACAGTATTCACGCGGCTGTCCGTTCAATTGCGAGTTCTGTGATATAATAGAACTTTACGGAAGGAAACCGCGGACAAAAACTTCCAATCAGATAATTAAAGAACTTCAGTACTTGTATGAACTTGGTCATAGGGGACATATTGATTTTGTTGATGATAATTTTATCGGCAATAAAAAAAATGTCAAACAAGTTCTCCCTTTGATAAAGGAGTGGTCAGAGGAACATAAATATCCGTATTATTTCTCCACAGAATCTTCCATCAATATGACAGATGACGAAGACCTTTTGCAGATGATGAAGGATGTCGATTTCAGATATGTTTTTGTTGGCATTGAAACTCCTGATGATGAAATATTAAAGCAGACAAACAAGAGACAGAATATTAATAAGCCGATTACGGAAGCGGTGGATAAAATCTATTCTTATGGTATGATTGTCAACGGAGGTTTTATTCTAGGTTTTGACAATGAAACCGATCAGACCGCCGGAAAGATGATTGACTGCATTCAAGATTCCGGTATATGCGTGGCAATGGTCGGGAAGATGTATGCGCTCCCTAACACACAATTAACAAGGCGTTTGCAGAGAGAGGGAAGATTGTTTGAAAGCAGTTCAACACTTGAAGGGAATGTTCACCTAGATCAGATGACAAGCGGATTGAATTTTATAACTACTAGACCCAGGTTAGAAGTGCTGAAGGATTATATCACAATTATCAAAAACATCTATGATCCGAAAAGTTTTTACGATAGGATAAAATATACCGGTCTGCATTTAAAACCTGCTAATAAATACCGTCCGAGTTTTTCAAAAATATTAATGTCTCTGAATGCATTTTCAAAAGTTTCCATGAAAGCGGGTTTTAGTAAAACAACCGGAGGACTGTATTGGAAAACGCTTGTAAATGTTCTTCTTAAAAATCCGAAAGGACTAGAAGCGGCTGTTAATATGGCGGCAATGTTCATCCATTTTCAAAAACAATCCGAATTTATCATTGACCTTACTAATAAGGAAATAGAATCTATAATGAGTTATGGTGAGGATGAATTCAACCATGCAATGTTTGCTGAAGCGTAATCTATTTACCTCTGCTTGTTCTTTAGCAGCGACGTCGGTGGTTACACATCAAATATTTTTACTTTACTTCTCTTCTGAAAAGTGCATAAACATAGGGTCTTAATGCACCGGAAGGCATTGTGTAAATATAGTTAAAACTATGAACTAAATTAAAGTCTGTCCCAAGTTTTTCCGATAGCATTTCTTTGCTGTAACGGAAAACCGGCAAGCCCGAACATTTTGTCGCTCCTTCAATATTAAATTCTGCAAATAGGACAAATCCGCCTTGTCTTACTTTCTTTTTCAACAAATTGAAATAAGTAGTCTGATCATTTTCATTAACAAGGAAATGTAATACCGCTCTATCAATCCAAAGATCAATATATTGAATTTCATTAAGCAGTATAGGATTTGTCAAATCGTCAACAATCCATTCAACTTTATTACTTTCATTTCCAAGTCTTACTTTCAACTTATCAAGACTAATTACGCTGATATCAGTTGCCAATACATTTGAATATCC
>JAADIB010000133.1 GCA_013151565.1 Chlorobiota bacterium | reverse complement strand
CGCATCCCAAATGAAGTTCCAACATCTCTTTGGGTCATCCAAATCTTTCCTTTTTTGTTTCGCACTCTAAGATTTAAAAATGCACCCCTCAAATTTTTATCAGGATGATCATTGCTGAATCTATTTTTTATAACCCAATTAGCAGAAGCGTCAATACTTTTTTTGAATTCATCCCCTTCTCCATATCCAACTAACCTAATATAAAGTAATCCAAGAAATGAGACTGCAGAACCACATATTGATCCTTTATCAGTCGTTCCATCTACAAAATTTTTATAATAGAATATCCCGCTCTTTTTCTGAAATTTACTTTGGAAGAGAATAGCTTTTTTTGCCGCTTCAAGATATCTTTTATCCCCAGTTAAATCATATCCATCAAGTAATGATTCGGCATACCACAAATTAAATCTCGGATGAAAATTTCCTTTAATATAGTTATTCGGCATAAATCTCATCCATAATCCTTCGGGAGTTTGATATTCCAAAAGACTTTCACATAACTCAATAAAAATCTTTTTATATTTCTCATCACCAGTAAATTCATACATATCCTTAAAAAGTGATCCTTCATTATTTGTCCGAGCAACATCAAGCAATGTCTGATTTATCCGGCCAAAATGGACTGTTCTCTTTCAGTACTTCTCCAGATACCGGATCAACGCAATCATAAAAAACTTTGTACTCAGGCACATACATATTGTTAAGCATCCATTCCCCTGCACTAGTAGGAACTTCAGCATATTTTTTTTCTTTAGTCTGTTTATAAAGATTGAATAAACCTGCCGTTCCGTCTGAAACAGTGGCAAAAACGATAGTATTACCTGCAGCATCACCATGAGCAGCTCTTAACATTCCATTTAACTTAGAGTGGTCCTCTATTAATAAACTTACCCACCAGTCACCCGCTCTTTTTGCAGCATTAAGATATTTTTGATTCCCTGTTATTTTATAGGCTTCAATCAATCCATATATAATCTGACCTGTATGCCAAGGTGGTTCATATTTATACCATTTACCCTCAGTAATATTATAATCACATTTTGATTTCCCTTCATCATCCAGTAATACATCAATAGAGTAATCTGCTCCAGCAACTAAAGCCTTCAGAACTTGTTCCTTTGTTTGTAGTTGCGCTTGTGCAACTGTTAGTGAAGTTGTAATTAGCACAAGTATAAAACTGATGCTTATTAAAAGATATTTCTTATACATAAAACTTCCTTAAAAAGTTGAGTGATTTGTATTTGAGATTTATAATGTTACCAGAAATTTGCAACTGCATAACCAATTCCAAGAATAAATATTACAAAAAGTGTTGCGTAGAAAAATCCCACCAGATCAATTCTATATCGTTTGAATGAGAACTTCTTAGGTAGACTAAGTAAATCAACAACAATTAGCGAATGACCATTTTCTTCTAACGGCTCGCCTTGGTTTTGTTCCTTTTCATCAATCTCACCGGCAAGCATGATTTTATAACCTTTCTGCAGAAGCTTATTCTCTTCCCCAACCGGTGTATGCAGCAATGCATAAAATTGATCAAGCTTTTCCTTTGGTTCCGGTTCAGTGAATTTACTAACGAGAATAAATACTAAAAACCCAATAGGCAAATAAGCTGTAATTTGATATTCCAGCGCCCAGCCAAATCCAAAACTAAAATATGGTCCGGTAATGAATGTTACCAAAATTGTGGCTATCACACTTGCCCAAACACCATATCTATTTGCTTTTTTCCACATCACTGCCATCCAAAATCCGATGCCGAAATAAGCGGTGATCTGCCATAAATACTTTACACCTTGAACCACAGATGGAATTAATAGCGCAACGACAACTCCTCCGACAACAATTCCTATTGAAGTCCATCTCGCAAATTTTAATTCATTAATTTGTGAAAGTGACGAGTCTTTTAATTTGGGAATAATATTTCTAGTGATCAGAGCCGAGCCGCCTACCATAAAATTATGACAAGCAGCCAGAACCGCCGCTGCCATGGCTGCTATCATTAACCCGATTAAACCAGAGGGTAATAAATTTGCAACTGCAGTACCGAAGGCAAGTTCACGATGTTCATTATCAAGACCGGGGAATAACGCCGCCGCTAATACTCCGACAAGCGCCCAACCCAGTGTAGCAAACCGTTTTGTAAAATTGCCGTAAGTCCATCCTGTTCTGCAAGCCGATTCTGTCTTACCGGCGCCGCCAACTGCCATATGATGAGGCTGTACTACAATTCCGATAAGACCATTAATAATAACGGCTATAATAAAGTACAATGTAACTTCAGTGGGAGCAATAAAGCTGAACATATAATCCGGTAGTGTTGCCCTTGCAGCATCCATTCCTCCAATTGCATTCAAAGCAAAAGGTATCAATAAAAAAGAGAGGACAAGAATAAACAATCCTTGAATTAAATTTACAAATAACGCAGAAACCAATCCGCCTAAAACACTGTAACCCAAAAAGAATAATGTTAAACCGATTACAACAGCTTCAGTGGATACTGCTCCTTTTGTAACTGCTTCAATTGCTGTTCCTGTTCCTTTTAGTATTAATCCGAGATTGAGCATAAAAAATAAAATACCCATGATAGAATATGCCACCCCGACTTTAGCCCCATATCTTTCTTCAAAAAAGTCTGCTGTTGTTACATATCTCACACGTCGATAAATTGGGGCAACGATCCAATAGAATGGCGTTGCAAGGAGCCAGATCCATTGATACCAAATACCAGCCAACCCGATCTGATAAGTAGCTCCGGAGACTGCGATGGCTTGATCTGTATGTGTACCTGCTCCAAAGGCATTTGCGATCATCATTATTTTACTGCCCTTGCGACCACCCATAAAATAATCACCTGAGTTCTGTACTTTCTTTTTAGTCCACCAGCCCATATAAACAATTATTGATATGTAAACTAAGATTACAGCTAGATCAAGATAGGTTATTCCCAAAATCATATTCGGATTCTCGTAAATTTTAAATTGTTATAAGACTAAAGAAATTATTTACTCCATAATTCTTTCAACTTGAAAGCAGCAAGTTTCGGCTCACGGGTTCTGGTAAAAACACCTTTGCGATTCATTATTACCCTTCTAAAATGCTGAGGAGTCCTAAAATCAGCAAAGTTCCACACATGTTCACCGATAACATAATCTTTTGAACGGAGCAATTCAATATACTTTTCAATGAATTTTGATTGGTATTCTTCGGTAAACATTTGATCTGAAATTGAATGTTCACCGGCAATTGTATCGGTTCCGAATTCTGTCATAAGTATCGGTTTATGATATTTGTTCCATATTTCATCCATCTCTTTTTCTAATACTTCAACTCCATATTCTATCTGTCCCGGATGTTCGTACCAGCCGTAATAGCGATTGATGGAAATAAAATCAGAAAATAAAAATACCGGATCATTTATACCAGCTTTCTGACAATTCGGAACAGTTAATAGTCTTGTGCTATCTAGTTCGCGGGCATTTTGAAAAATCTCTTTCCAATATTTCTCAGCCTCTCCGTTGAAGTAATCCGGATTTCCTACAAGGTTCGGTTCATTACCTAATGCCCAAGCAATAACAGATGGATGATTTTTATCTCTGGCAATTAATTTCTTTGTGAATTCTTTATGACTCTTCAATGTTCCGCCGTTAACCTTTCTGAAATCAAGACTCACCGCCGGAACTTCATCAATCACTAAAAAACCTTCTCTATCAGCCATCTCTAAAACTTCCTCGGCATAAGGATAATGTGAAGTCCTAAAAGAATTAGCTTTTATCCATTTCATCAATGAAAAATCTTTAACAAGAGATTGGTAGTTAAAACCTTTTCCAAAGACGGGAAAATCCTCGTGCTTACCAAAGCCCTGCATGTAAACCGGCTTACCGTTAAGCAGAATCTGTTTGTTTTTTACCTCTATTTCTCTAAAACCAATTTGCAGCGAGTAACTGTCAACCTCCTCATTTTCATTGAATAAAGTTACAGTCAGTTTGTAGAGATTCGGATTACCTAAACCCCAGAGATCAATATTGTTTACTTCAAACTCAATATCTGCACTGTTTCCATTATATTTAAACTTTTCATTAAAAATAGAATTATTATCAGAAATATTTACAACTAACTCGCAGCTAATATTTTCATTTATATTTAATTGCAACAAAACTTTTGATGAACTGGGACCGGTTAGTTTTGTTTTAACAGCAATATCTTCAATAAATATTAGCGAAGTTGTATAAATATAAACCGGTCTGTGTATACCACCGTTTGGAGGAAAATCAAAACGAGCTGCTGGAAATGTTTCATCCCGCGGTCTCTTTTCATCAACATAATAATGTGTATTTATACCTTGGGGAATTGTATCGTCAGATAATTGATTATCAACTGATAGTACTATTAAATTTTCTTTCCCGCATTGTACAAATTCTGTTATTTCAAAGTCGAATGGAAGATAGCCGAAATCATTAGTCCCAACCAATCTGTCATTTATCCAAACTTTTGAGTGATAATCTACCGAATCAAATCTGATCCATAATTTTTTATCCTTAAAATTTTTGGGGACAAAGATATCCTTAGTATACCAGGCTTTTCCAACATAATGGAGTAAATCTAGATTATCTAGCTGCTCATTCCAGCTTCCAGGAACTGCAATTTCTGAATCTGCAGAAAATCCTTCGTTCCACCCTTTTTTTTCCCCCTCATTATTTTTATCGATCTTAAATTTCCATATACCGGATATATCAATCAAATTACGATGATTGTTTAATCGTGGTTTCAGCATTTTGCCCTTCGGTAAATGTTAACAATATTTTTTATTTTAATTTGTTTATTGATGAATCTCTAACAATTAATTTTGGCTTTAATATAGTTCTTGTCGGAACATCCTCTTTATTGATTCGTGCAGTTACAATTTGAACAGCTAACTCACCAATTTCCCTTATCGGCTGTTTTATTGTTGTTAATGGAACAGCCGCATGTTTGGCTGTTTCAATATCATTGAATCCAACAATTGCAATATCTCCCGGAATTTTAAGTCCTTCCTCTAAAACTGCTTTTTGGAATCCGAGAGCGGCAGAATCGGTATAAATAATTAGTGCTTCAGGTCTATCTTTCAAATGCACAAACTTTTTACCAATTTTGTATCCGGAATCATATCGTTCAACAACATTATCTAAGTAATAAATATATTTTTCAGAATAATTGATACTATATTCATTCAAAGCTCTCTGCCAACCGTTCTTTCTCACTTCTCCAAGTATGTTCTTTCTGCCGCCGTGAATTATTCCTATCTTTTTGTATCCTTCTTTAATTAAATGTTCTGCCGCCATAAAAGCGCCCAGTTCATGATCAATACCTACATACCAAATATCAGGATCATGCACATAGGAAACCATAACATAGGGATAATTATTTTCGTGTAATTTTCGTAATATTTTTGAGGCAACATATTCTAAAGATAGGGACGCAATAATTAAACCATTTGTCCCTATCTTAACTAAATGTGCTATTTGAGAATCTTCTTTATCTAAATTACCAGCCGAACTTGAGAGCAATATGTTATACTTTTCAGTAGTAGCTCTACGTTCAATATGAGAAATTAAAGGAGCAAAAAACGGATGCTCCAAATTCTGAAGCACTACACCAATAGTTTTATGCTTATTTAAATCCAACTTCCTTTTCGGATCAGCAATATATGTACCTTTCCCTATACGGCTATATAACACACCTTCTGCAATCAGATTTGATAAAGCTTTTTTAACTGTGATCAGACTGACATCGTAATATTTCACCAATTCGTTCTGAGACTCTAACATATCTCCAACTTTTAATTCATTATTCTGAATTCTTCTTTTTATATCTTTTTGAATTTGAAGATATAATGCAGTTGGGTCTTGTAAATCTAACGCTGCCACTTTTTTCTCCTTACTATAGTTTTTTCCGCTGGTAATTTACTAAATCGGATAACTTATTTTATTAAAATCATCTTCTTTGACATAGAAAATTCACCGCTTTTAATTCTGTAGATATATGTACCGCTTGCTACAGAAACTCCAGAATCAGTTAACCCATTCCAAGTTGCTTTGTAAACTCCTTGGGTGAGTTCATTATTAATTAACGTTGCTATTTTTTGACCTAAAACATTATAAATGGATAACTCAACATTACCGTTTTTAGGAATAGCAAATTCAATTATAGTAGATGGATTAAAAGGATTAGGATAGTTATTTCTAAGCTCATAATTTTCAACTACTTGATTAGTAATATCCTTTTTGACCCCAACTTCAATATCAAACCATGTTAAAGCACCTAAAGGCTGACCGCTTGTACCGGCAGTATATGATGCAGTAGTGGTTGGATATGAGAAGTCAAAATCTTCACCTTCAAATCTAAAGCCTTCAGGAACATCTCCGCTTCCATGTAACGGATTAGCCCAAAATGCATTTGAATATGAAATAAGATCATCCACTGAAGCAGTATTTTTTGTAAAATTAATTTGTTCTGAAATATTTGTGTTTCCTAATCCAGTTGCATCAATTAATTCTTGAGCTCTTTGATTAAAATTCGGATTGACAACCGTGCTGTCAGGATTATACGAAGCAACAATAGCAGGATTTATATAAAAGTTATTATAAGAAATATTAGCAATTTGTTCTAACCCGGCAACATTATCTGAGAGAAGTGAGTCAATCTCAATTAGTGCTCTACCATCATTAGGACCTTGCCCGACAAAACCATCATTTATGCCTAAGTTATTTGTAAATGTTAAATTAACACATTCGCCAAATTCCATTATCCTATAACCAAGATTAACAAAAGTACAATGGTTAACATATGCATACTTCAAATATCCGCCATCATCCCTAAGAACCCTTGCACTCATATTATAAAAAGTAGAGTTTAATAAATATAACGTATCAATATTGTTTCCGCGATCATCAATACCGCGCCCGTTATTCCAGCTAGACATTTGATCGCCAACCCATGAATCAATGATAAATATATTATTATCATCACCGTCAAGTCTTATAGCTGATTGTGCATCATATTGAATATGGCAATCCTCAATGTAAATTCTTGCTGAATCGGTTTTAACACGAATGGTTCTTGTATTATATCCGCCCAATTCGTCTCTATTTGTTACATACAGCCCTTTAAGATACAAATCATCTCTAGGTGTAAATGGTCTGGATGATTCTCCACCGGAAACAACACCCGGAATTAGTTGTGGTCTTGCACCGTCGCCATCTTGAGCAAATATTTTTACAGGGAAACGGTTCTCGATAGTTCCCAGTAAAATATAAACTGCACCATCACCGCGACTTAATTCATAGATGGTATTCAGATCAACTCTATCGCCTGTGTCAGTTGTGTCTCCATCAATTGCTTCATTTAATGTCCCCACTCCAGGATCTACATGAACGATTCTCTGGGAGAAGATATTTATCGAGAAGAAGAGAAAAAATATAATGGAAAGAATTGTTAATTGTGCTTTCATAGTAACCTCACTTTTTGTTGATGATAATTAATTAGATGATTATTATAATTTATATCGAATACCTATATCCATTGTCCAACCATAATATTCTTCATCAGTTGGAAAGTCTTTTATTCCTAAGAATGACCTATCAGGAATATTGCTTATATTATTGAAATTCAGAAATATCATAAAATTGCTGAATATCTTCTGCTGAAACGCCAAGTCCCATCTAAAAAAATCGTCAGAATAGCCGTCAAGTTCTTCTCTTGTTCCGACTGTGGACAAACTTTTGCCTTGATATACAAGGGATAACCTGCCGGAAAATCCGCCTTTTTCGTAACCCAGAGTTAAATTTGCAATATCATTTGCCTGACCGGGCATCGGTCCTTCTCTAACAGTATCTATTACAGTTGGCCGGAAAGGAGGTAACGGGCTTCTCGGACCAATTTCGAAGAATGGATAAAGCGTTTTTGATTTCATGTGTGAGTAATTCAAATAAATAATAAATCCATCAAATGGCTTCGGCAGCAAAGTCAGATCAGCTTGCAATTCAACTTCAAATCCCCAAACAGTTGATTTTTCTTCTGCATTAACAGGCTGGGTTAACATAAATCCTTTATATTTTCCTTCTTTAACTCGTGATCGTCTTATATAATCGATGTTCCATAGTTCCTTATAAAATCCTCCTAATGTAAATAAGCCATATCTATTGTAGAATGATAAGAATAGATCGTAATTCCAAACTTTTGTGTGTTTAAGAAAAGGGTTTCCTTTGTTGATCTCACTATCTAACCGCAAGATCTCTTCCCACGGTACAAGATTAAAATAATTTGGACGAGCAAGAGATCTTGTAACGGCGATGCGTGTATCGAACCAATCGGTAAATTTATAGCGGACATGCACCATCGGCAAAAGTTCACCGTAAGACTGTCCGCCGGTCGTATCTTTAACATTTACCAAGTTCGGTGTTTCGTCTTCTCCGCCAGCAGGTTCACCAAAAATACTTTTATATGAATTTTCAGTATACTCATATCTAACACCTGGTAAAATCATAAGTCTTGCACCAAGATCAATTTCAAGATCAATTTCTGTCATTACGTAAGTCCCAAAAATTCCTTCTTTAGCTGTATAATCTTGCAGCTGAATTACAGGATCATTTACAAAAAGTGCTGAGCTATCACTTGGAAATCTAAAATATCTCATATGATCATAAAACTCCCGCAAGGCATTTCCATCAAGACTGGGACCAAAATCATACTGATTGTCAAGGAACGGTCCAACAATATCATCACTTGATAAAAAGTTTGATATTTGAAGTTTTCTATCCGGTGTTAATGTAAAACTTCTATAGAACATATCCGGATTTTGAGAATAGAGAATCCCAATATCATTTAAGTTAAAGTGACTTGTCCATACTTTCG
>JAADIB010000252.1 GCA_013151565.1 Chlorobiota bacterium | reverse complement strand
ATGCGACCTCAACTGTTATCCCAAAAATTCCGTAGGGAACGAAAATTTTCGTTCCCTATATAATAATTAAAAAATAAAAATCTCTGCGTCTTTGTGCCTCAGCGGTGAATAATAATTATTATGTTGTTACACCTTTGCAGTAAAATTTAAAAAATATATGATTTGTATTCTTGCATTAAAAAAAAAATCCCTATATATTTGTAGCTCGTTTATTTTTAAATACACGATTTCGGGGCAGGCGCCGAAGTTGGAGAGTCGGGGCGGACTGTAAATCCGTTGGCAAAGCCTGAGGGGGTTCGATTCCCTCCCTGCCCACCAAATTTTGTTAGAATTAAAGATTCAAACAAAAGTGGGCAAGCCCACACAGTGCAGAATCAAGTTGAAGGAGAGTTTGGAGCCTATTCAAATTCGTACTTCAGTTGAATATTCAAATTAAATAGGTTATTGATCTTAATTCCTTTTAAAATTGTTTAATTGGGATGTAAGAGTTCTTTGTTCTAAAAGTAATGAAATTATAGGCGGGGGTAACTCAATTGGTAGAGTCACAGCCTTCCAAGCTGTTGGTTGCGGGTTCGAGCCCCGTCTCCCGCTCATGGGTTTTTTCCGTATATAATATTGAAAAGCAAAGTTGCCGATGTTTATTATATCGGTTCAACTAAAGATGTTCATAAAAGAATTGAAGTACATAATAGTTCAAAAGCCAGATGGACGACAAGATATCAGCCATGGATTTTGGAATATTATGAAGAGTATGAGACGCGAAACGAAGCAGTAAGAAGAGAAAGATTTCTAAAATCTCAAAAGGGTATTGGAAAGAAACTCCACTTGCTTAAAGACGGTAAACTTTAACCAAAGTTAAATGCATCTCTTGCTCTAAGGATTAGGCTGACGTAGCTCAGTCGGTAGAGCACATCCTTGGTAAGGATGAGGTCACCGGTTCAATCCCGGTCGTCAGCTCACTAATTTTGACATATTGGTAAAACTTGATAATTATTTTATAAAGAAGTGAGTTATCAAGAATATTCAGAATTTTGCTTCTAAAGATTAGACTGACGTAACTCAGTCGGTAGAGCATGTTCTGATAAAAGATGAGCTAAAAAGTTAAGAAAGTATTTAAATTTTATAAAGTAAGTTTTTTGCGGAGAAGAAAATGGCAAAAGCTAAAAATGCAAGACAGAATATAATTTTGGAAAGTACCGCTGGTACAGGATATCGATATGTTACTAGGAAGAATAAAAGAGAGCATCCCGGTAGAGTTGAGTATAAAAAATACGATCCTGTAGTTCGTAAACACGTAATATTTAAAGAAACAAAATAATACGTCAGTGGCTCAATTGGCAGAGCAGCGGTCTCCAAAACCGCAGGTTGGGGGTTCGAATCCCTCCTGACGTGCTATGAATCAAATTTGGTAAATATTGTATGAAAGAGAAGATTGTAAATTTTTTTAATGATGTTGTCAAGGAAATGAAAAAAGTTACTTGGCCGACAAAAGACGAGTTAAAAGAGTCCACTGTCGTTGTTATTGTAACTTGTTTAATTATTGCTGCATTCACATATCTAATAGATATGATAGTGGCTCAACTATTTAAAGGATTATTCTAAAAGTGGAAGAAAACACAGAGCATAAATGGTATGTTGTACGAACTTTTTCCGGTCACGAAAATAAGGTCAAGAATCTTATTGATTCTGAATTGCGTGATAACGAATATTTGGGAGCTCGTATCTATGAGGTTTTGGTACCGACAGAAAAAATATTCGAAGTTAAAGACGGCAAGAAAAAGAGCAAAACAAGAAATTTCTTCCCGGGTTATATCTTAATAAGTGCGGAATTGGACAATAAGGTGAAAGATTTTATTGTTAATACTCCTTCAATTATGGGATTTCTCGGTAATCAGAATAATCCTGCACCATTGCAGCCGGCAGAAGTTAAAAGAATTGTTGGCAGGATAACGCAAAATGAAGAAACTGAAAAAACCGATACAATTTTCCGTGCCGGTGATTTCATAAAAATAGTCGATGGACCGTTCAATAACTTCTCCGGAATTATTGAAGAAGTTAACGAAGAGAAAATGAAGATCAAAGTTATGGTGTCTATTTTCGGCAGAAAAACTCCTGTTGAAATAGACTTTGTTCAAGCGGAATTAGAGAAATAAAATATAATATAGGTTAAAATTATGGCAAAGAAAATCAGTGGATACATTAAATTGCAAATTCCTGCCGGTCAGGCAAATCCATCGCCACCGGTTGGTCCGGCGTTAGGACAAAAAGGTGTTAACATTATGGAATTCTGCAAGCAGTTTAATGCAAAAACTGCTGATAAAGGAGGATTAAAGATTCCTGTGGTTATAACGGTTTATGCTGATAAATCATTCACGTTTATAACAAAAACTCCTCCTGCGGCAGTATTATTAATGAAGACTTTGAATTTGGACAAAGGTTCCTCGGAACCAAATAAAATTAAAGTAGCTAAAGTAACTAGAACTCAATTGCAAGAAATTGCTGAAACTAAAATGCCGGACTTGAATGCAAATGATATAGATCATGCAATCAATATGATTGCGGGTACTGCGCGAAGTATGGGTATAACGGTTGTTGATTAATTATTAAAGTTTAAAAATTAGGTTGGATAGAAAATGAAAGTATCAAAGAGAGTAAAATCCCTTAGAGAATCGATTGACTTGAAAAAAGAATACAGTCTTGAAGATGCAATAAGCATCCTAAAAGAGAAATCAAAAGTTAAATTTACAGAATCTTTAGATTGTGCTATCAGATTAGGTGTCGATCCGCGACATGCCGATCAGATGATTCGAGGAACTGTAACTCTTCCGAACGGAACCGGTAAAGAAGTAAAGGTTTTGGTTATTGCAAAAGGTTCTAAAGCCGACGATGCTTTGGAAGCCGGTGCTGATTATGCCGGGTTCGAAGAATATCTCGACAAGATAAAAGACGGTTGGGCAGATATTGATGTAATAGTCGCAGCTCCCGATACAATGTCGGAATTAGGTAAGTTAGGACGTATTTTAGGTCCGAAAGGATTGATGCCTAACCCTAAAAGCGGAACTGTTACAAATGATGTTGCCAGCGCTGTAAAAGAAGTTAAAGCCGGTAAAATTGAATTCCGTGTCGACAGAACTGGAATTGTTCATACAAGTCTGGGAAAATTAAATTTTGAAACGGAAGAATTAGTAGAAAATGCACGAGCATTTTTACAAAAAATCATAAAAATGAGACCATCAAGCACTAAAGGACAATATGTTAAAAGTCTTTATCTTTCGAGCACGATGGGACCTGGAATGCAGATTTCAAAAGATGAAACTGCAACATCGAAATAGAATACGCACTCATTATTATATATATAATGCTTCTAAAACTAATTAACATGTACAGTTATTAAACTGAATTAGGGACAAAATGAATAAGTCAGAAAAAATAGAGATGGTATCTCAAATTAAAGAGAACTTTAGCAATGCTTCTGCTATTTATTTAGTTGACTATCATGGTGTAAATGTTGATGAAATCAACGGTTTACGTCGTGAATTCCTCAAGGAAGATATTACTTACAAGATATTTAAAAATACTCTTGTTAAAAAAGCAATTGAAGAACTTGGCGAATATGATCAGCTGAATGACCTATTGGAAGGTATGGTAGGAATTGCATTTGCTGGCGAAAATTTTGTTGCCCCTGCTAAAATCATCAAAAAATTCAATGATACTGCTAAAAAATTAACATTCAAAGGATGTTACATTGAATCAACATTCTATGGAGACGATCAACTTAAAGTACTTGCTTCTATGCTTACTAAGGAAGAAGTAATGTCAAGTATTGTAGGAAGTATTGCAGCTCCGGCATCAGGAATTGTTGGCGCATTGAATGCGGTTATCAGAGATCTGGTAAGCGTTATTGATGAAGTAGGTAAAACAAAAGCCGCATAAATTTTTAAAAAAACAAAATATATTTCAAGGAGAAATAAAAATGTCAGAAAAAATCGCAGAAATCGTAGAAAAAATCAAAGAGCTTACATTAGTTGAAGCTTCTGAGTTAAAAACAGCTTTAGAAGATGAATTCGGTGTTACAGCTGCCGCTCCTATTGTTATGGGCGGAGTCGTTGCTCCTGCAGAAGGTGGCGCTGTTGCTGAAGAAAAAACAGAATTTGATGTTATTTTAACTGCTTTTGGTGAGAAAAAAATCAACGTAATTAAAGTTGTTAGAGCTCACACTGGTTTAGGATTAAAAGAAGCTAAGGAATTGGTTGATACTTGTCCTAACCCTGTTAAAGAAGCAGTTGGAAAAGAAGAAGCCGAAAAAATCAAGCAAGAGCTTGAAGAAGTCGGTGCAACTGTAGAAGTTAAATAATTCCTTTATTCCATATAAAAAACGCTATTTATTGAAATTGGTAAGACGGTGTAGTCCGTCTTACCAATTTGTATTTCGTTGAAGTTAAAAAATTAAAGATAAATTTACATTATTAGGGAGGTCAGGGTTGGATAAACATAAAATTAACAGGACGACTAACCGTATTACTTTTGAGTCCATTACTCCTGCCATTAAACAACCGGACTTATTGAATATACAGCTTGAATCGTTTGAAGAATTGTTACAAAGAGATGTACCCAGAGATCAAAGAGAGAATAAGGGTATTCAAAATGCATTCAATACAAATTTTCCGATATTTGATAACAAGGAGTTTTACAGGTTAGATTTTATCGACTACAATATTGAAAAATCTCGTTTTTCAATTCGTGAGTGTAAGGAAAGAGGACTAACGTTCAGTGCTCCTCTTAAAGCAAAGTTAAGATTATCTACTAGAGATGATGAAACTGAAGAATATGTAAACTCTATTGAACAAGAAGTTTACCTTGGTAATCTCCCTTTTATGACAGATCGAGGAACTTTTATTATAAACGGTGCCGAAAGAGTTGTTGTGAGTCAATTGCATCGTTCGCCGGGTGTTGCTTTTGCGCAAACGGTTCATCCGAACGGAACACCGATTTATTCAGCTAGAATTATCCCGTTCCGCGGAAGCTGGGTAGAATTTGCCACTGATATTAATCATATAATGTATGTTTATATCGATCGTAGAAAGAAATTTCCGGCAACTACTCTTTTACGTGCACTAGGCTATGAAACCGATGAAGAAATTCTAAATCTTTTCAATCTAGTTGAAGAAATCAACGTTAAAGATTTAGACTATGAAATTCATAGAGGCAGAATTTCTTCCGAAGATGTTATTGATACTAGTACCGGTGAAATTTTTGTTACCAAAGATGGTGATATGACCGAAGAAGTTATCGATAATATCAAAGCCTCCGATATCAAAAAAATAAGAGTTATTGTTGCTGAAGCAAATCCGGATCAAGATCTTATTCTAAATACTCTTAAAAAAGATACATCTACGAATAAAGAAGAAGCTCTTTATGCAATATACAGACAATTGCGTACAGGTGAAGCTCCTGATGTGGAAACAGCACAATCTTTGATCGAGAAATTATTCTTCAACGAAAAAAGATACGACCTCGGCGAGGTTGGTCGTTTTAGAATGAATGATAAACTCGGATTAGATATTCCAAAAGATGTTCGTGTTCTTACAAATGAAGATATTATCTCAATTATGGAAAACATTATTCATCTCAAAAATGGTAATGTAACAGTTGATGATATTGACCATTTGGGTAATAGAAGAGTAAGAACTGTTGGCGAACAGCTAATGCAACAGTATAATGTTGGTCTCGCAAGAATGTCCCGTACAATTAAAGAACGTATGAACATGCGTGATACAGAAAATATGCAGCCTCAAGATCTTGTGAATGCAAGAACGATAAGCAGTGTGATCAATGCATTTTTTGGTACTAACCAGTTATCTCAGTTTATGGATCAGACAAATCCGTTATCTGAATTGACGCATAAACGAAGAGTTTCGGCTCTAGGACCTGGAGGTTTAACAAGAGAGCGAGCAGGTTTTGAGGTTCGTGACGTGCATCATTCACATTATGGTCGTTTATGTCCTATTGAAACGCCGGAAGGTCCGAATATCGGTTTGATCTCATCACTTACTTTGTATGCCAGAGTGAACCATTTTGGATTTTTAGAAACTCCTTACAGGAAAGTAGTTAAAGGAAAGGTTTCTAAAAGTGTTGATTATCTAAGTGCCGACCAAGAAGATGAATACACTATTGCGCAAGCTAATGCCCCTATTGATGAGCAAGGAAAATTTGTTCTCGAGAGAGTTAAATGTCGTAAACGAGGTGAGTTCCCGGTTGTACCTCCTGAGGATGTTCATTATATGGACGTTGCTCCTTCGCAGCTTGTAAGTGCGGGTGCTTCTTTGATACCATTCCTTGAGCATGATGATGCTAACAGAGCTTTGATGGGTTCCAACATGCAGCGTCAAGCAGTTCCGTTACTAATGCCGGAAGCTCCACTTGTTGGTACCGGTATGGAATACAAAGTTGCACAAGATTCTAAATCAATAGTTATTGCTGAAGACAATGGTGTTGTTGAATATGTTGATGCGGAAAAAATAATTGTTAAATATGATTCAGATCCTAATAGTTATAAATCGTTAACCTCTTTTGATGATGAAAGAAGAGTTGAATATTCATTGATAAAGTTCAATGGAACTAACCAGGAAACTTGCTTCAATCAAAAATCTATTGTTAAAACAGGTCAGAAAATTAAAAAAGGCGATGTATTAGCCGACGGACCGGCAATTGATAAAGGTGAATTAGCGCTTGGTAAAAATGTCCTAGTTGCTTTCATGCCTTGGCGAGGTTATAACTTTGAAGATGCTATTATCATAAGTGAGCGAATTGTTGCTGATGACGAATTTACATCTGTTCATATTGAGGAATTTGAGCTTCAGGTTAGAGAAACTAAACGAGGTGAAGAGGAACTAACCAGAGATATTCCTAACGTAAGTGAAGAAGCTACAAAAAATCTTGACGAGCGTGGAATTATTATGGAAGGTGCTGAAATTAAAGAAGGCGACATTTTGATTGGTAAAATCACTCCTAAGGGTGAAACTGATCCGACACCTGAAGAGAAATTACTAAAGGCAATTTTTGGTGATAAAGCTGGTGATGTGAAAGATGCTTCGCTTAAGGCGCCTCCCGGGTTAAAAGGTATAGTTATTAAAACTCGTCTATTCAGTAGAAAAAGAAGAGATCCTGAAGCTAAAAAGCAGGAAAAAGTTAAAATTGAAAAAATTGAACATCAGTTAGAAGTTAAAAGGTCAAATCTTTATTCTAAACTGGTTGATAAACTCCAGAGAATTTCGGATGGTAAAACAACTACAGGTATTAGAGATCTTGACGGCACAGTTGTATTACGAAACAATTCAGTGATCAAAGAAAACACATTTGAAGAAATTGAAGATGTAACTAAATTAGATTACACCTTGGAATGGTTTGATGATGAAGAAACTAACAAGATGATAAAAACTCTCTTCAGTAATTACTTCAGTATTCTTGCTGATTACGAAGGAGATTTTAAACGAATGAAATTAAATATACAGAGCGGTGATGAGTTATCTCCGGGAGTTGTACAGCTTGCAAAAGTTTATATTGCAAAGAAAAGAAAACTTCAAGTAGGAGATAAAATGGCTGGGCGCCATGGTAACAAAGGTGTTGTAGCTAAAATAGTTCCGAAAGAAGATATGCCTTATCTTGAAGACGGGACACCGATTGATATTGTACTTAATCCGCTTGGCGTACCTTCCCGAATGAACTTGGGTCAGTTATATGAAACTGCACTCGGCTGGGTAGGTAAAAAACTGGGAGTAAAATTTGAAACTCCTGTTTTTGACGGTGCCGGTTTTGAAGATGTTGAGGAATTCCTCGAAGAAGCCGAGCTTCCTGTAGGTAGTAAAATTACACTTGTTGACGGCAGAACCGGAAGTAAATTTCATCAAAAAGTTACGTGCGGTTATATATATATGTTAAAACTTGGACATATGATTGATGATAAACTCCATGCTCGTTCAATCGGTCCATATTCTCTTATTACTCAGCAGCCGCTTGGTGGTAAAGCTCAGTTCGGCGGTCAAAGATTCGGGGAAATGGAAGTTTGGGCGCTTGAAGGCTACGGTGCTTCAAATGTGTTGCAGGAAATTTTAACAGTTAAAAGTGATGATGTTATAGGTCGAGCTAAAACATATGAGGCAATTGTGAAGGGCGAAAATTTCGGTCGTCCAAATATTCCGGAAGCTTTCAATGTTTTAATTAAAGAATTACAAGGCTTAGGACTAAATATTAAGATTAACTAGTTGAGCTAAATTAACAAAGTTTTAAGGAGATAATTTATGAGATTCAGAACTCAAGAATCGAAAACAAAAACCATAGACAAACTAACTATTAGTTTAGCTAGTCCAGATGATATTCTTTCAAGATCTCATGGTGAGGTAACTAAACCGGAAACTATTAATTATAGATCTTATAGACCTGAAAAAGACGGTTTATTCTGTGAGAAGATATTTGGTCCCGTTAAAGATTGGGAATGTGCCTGTGGTAAATATAAAGGTATTAGATACAAAGGAATTGTGTGCGATAGATGCGGTGTTGAAGTAACCTTAAAAAGTGTTAGAAGAGAGCGAATGGGACATATCAACTTGGCTGTCCCGGTTGTGCATATTTGGTTTTTTAAAGCACTGCCGTCCAAAATCGGCAATATTATTGGAATGAAAACCAAAGAACTCGAAAAAATTATTTATTATGAATCGTATGTTGTAATTAATCCGGGAACAACTGGTCTTCAGTTCAAGGATCTGATTTCAGAGGATCAGTATTATGAAATTCAATCCTCTTTAGATTATGATAACGATACGCTTGAACATGACGATCCAAAGAAGTTTCTTGCGAAAATTGGCGGTGAAGCAGTTAAAGAATTATTAAAGACCATCAATGTTGAAGAGACTTTTAGAGAGTTGAAGGATAGACTGAAAGATGAAACTTCACAGCAGAAACGCAATGATCTATTGAAACGTCTTCGCGTGTTGGAATCTTTTAGAGAGCATGAAGGTAAGGTCATGAATAAACCGGAATGGATGATAGTAAGCATTCTCCCGGTTATTCCGCCGGAATTAAGACCTCTTGTTCCACTTGAAGGCGGTAGATTTGCGACTAGTGATCTGAATGATCTTTACCGCAGAGTAATCATTAGAAATAACAGATTAAAAAGACTTATTGAAATTAAAGCTCCGGAAGTAATTCTTAGAAATGAAAAAAGAATGCTTCAAGAAGCTGTTGATGCATTATTTGATAACTCAAGAAGAGCAAGCGCTGTACGAAGCGATGGCAACAGACCGCTGAAATCACTTAGTGATATGTTAAAAGGTAAGCAGGGACGTTTCCGTCAGAATCTTCTTGGAAAACGTGTTGACTATTCAGGTCGTTCGGTTATTGTTGTTGGTCCTGAATTGAAATTGCATCAGTGCGGTCTTCCAAAAGATATGGCAATAGAGCTTTTCAAACCGTTTGTTATCAGAAAATTGATTGAGCGCGGGTTTTATAAAACTGTTAAAAGTGCGCGTAAAGCCGTTGATAGAAAAGAACCGATGATCTGGGATATTCTTGAAAGACTGATCGAAGGTCATCCTATTCTGCTGAACCGTGCTCCTACGCTGCATAGATTAGGTATTCAAGCGTTTCAACCGATATTGATTGACGGTAAAGCAATTCAGCTTCATCCTATGGTTTGTACTGCGTTTAACGCTGACTTTGATGGTGACCAGATGGCTGTTCACGTACCGCTTTCACCGGAAGCGCAATTGGAAGCCTCTATTTTAATGCTCTCGAGTCATAATATTCTTTCTCCTCAGAACGGAAGTCCTATTGTTGTTCCTACTCAGGATATTGTTTTAGGATGCTACTACCTCACAAAAGTGAAAGCTGGCGCCAGAGGTGAAGGAATGATCTTCGGCGATACCGATGAGGTTTTGGTTGCTTATGATCATGAGGCGGTTGAATTGCATGCAAAAATAAAAGTTAAAATTAATGATAAATTTGTTGATACAACAGTTGGACGTGTGATTTTCAATCAGATCGTTCCTGAAGAGATGGGTTTTTGGAATGAACTTCTTATTAAAAAAGTATTTAGCGGATTCATTTACAAAATGTTCGTTGAACTTGGTAATGAAGTTACTGCAAAATTCTTAGATGCTCTTAAGGAACTGGGTTACAGATATTCAACTATGGCTGGTATTTCAATCAGTTTTAGTGATATGCTTGTACCGGAAGAAAAAGTTAAATTAATTGAAGATTCAAATAAGAAAGTATCACAAATTTTGAATGAGCATGATCAAGGGTTCATTACTGATGCTGAAAGATATAATAAGATAATTGACGTATGGACTCATACTACAAATAATGTCGCAAAATCCTTGATGGATAAGATCAGAACCGACCAAGGTGGATTTAATCCGCTGCATATGATGGTTGATTCCGGTGCTAGAGGTTCTCAAGAACAGGTTCGTCAGTTAGCTGGTATGCGCGGTTTGATGATGAAACCTCAGAAATCCCTTTCCGGTCAATCCGGTGAGATTATTGAGAATCCGATTGTTGCAAACTTTAAAGAAGGCTTATCTGTGTTAGAGTATTTTATCTCTACTCATGGTGCTCGTAAAGGTTTGGCTGATACAGCGTTGAAGACTGCTGATGCCGGTTACTTAACAAGAAGATTGACTGACGTAGCGCAGGATGTTATCATCTCGGAAGTAGATTGCGGTACGATTAGGGGTGTTAGTGTTTCGGCTATTAAAGATATTGAATTGGAAAGAGAACCTTTAGCTGAGCGTATTACAGGGCGTGTTGCTCAGGAAGATATTTATGATCCTCGAACAGACGAAATAATAGTTGAAGCTGGAGAATTGATCACAGAAGAATCTGCTGAACAAGTAGATGATGCTTCAATTGATGCTGTGTTCATCAGAACAGCTTTAACTTGTGAATCGAAACGAGGAATTTGTTCAAAATGTTACGGCAGAAACTTAACCACCGGTCATCTTGTTGAAGTAGGTGAAGCTGTAGGTATTATTGCAGCACAGTCAATTGGCGAGCCTGGTACTCAGCTTACATTAAGGACGTTCCATTTGGGAGGTACTTCATCTCGTATTGCAAGTCAGTCTCAAGTTGAATCAAGTGCTGACGGAAGGGTCGTTTTCGAGAAGATCAATTTTGTTGAAAGAAAAGATTTCTTAGGAAATGTTAAAGTTGTAACAGGCAGAAGAGGTTCAATAGGAATTTTTGATGATGATGATAGGCAGATCAAAAAATATGACATTCCGTACGGAGCGATTTTATTGGTGGATGATCAAATGAAGATCAAAAAAGGTCAGCCGCTTTATAATCATGACCCTTATAACGCTGTAATATTAACAGATATTAGAGGTACAGTTAAATTTATTGATCTGATTGATAACTCAACAATTAAGCAAGTTGCTGACGAGCAAACTGGTCACGTTCAAAAAGTTGTTATTGAATCCAAGGATAAAACTCTTACACCAAGTATTGTTATTGTTGATGCGAATGGTGACGAAAAGAGTTTCAATCTTCCAACTGGAGCATACTTGTCTGTTGAAGAAAATACAACTGCTGAACCGGGCACTATTCTGGCTAAAATATCAAAATCAGCTTCTAAGAGTAGGGACATTACAGGTGGTCTTCCTAGAGTAACAGAGTTATTTGAAGCTCGTAGTCCTATTGATCCGGCTGTTGTTTCGGAGATTGAAGGTGTAATTAAATTCGGCGCTAGAAAGAAAGGTTCTAGGGAAATTATTGTTGATTCTTTCGACTCGATGGACCAGCAAATTTACAATGTAAATTATGGAAAGCATATTCTGGTGCAAGAAGGCGATGAAATTCCAGCCGGTGAAAAGATAACTGACGGACCAATTGATCCTCACGATATTTTGAAGATCAGGGGAACAAACGCAGTTCAGGAATATTTAGTAAATGAAATTCAGGACGTTTACCGTTTACAGGGTGTGAAGCTTAATGATAAGCATATTGAAGTAATCGTTCGTCAAATGCTTCGTAAATTAAGAATTATTACTTCCGGTGATACTTCGTTCATTGAGGAAGATCTTGTTCATAGAGTTAGACTTATAGATGAAAATCAAAAAATGGTAGATTCGGTTATTATCGTTGATCCGGGTGATTCAAAATATAAGAAGGGTGATATCATCACCAAAACAAAAATGCGTGAAGTTAACTCTGACCTTGAAAGAAGAGAAAAACTTTTACTAGAAGTTAGAGATGCTGAACCGGCAACTTTTGATAATGTTCTTTTAGGTATTACTCAGGCGGCATTATCTACGGAAAGTTTCATCTCTGCGGCATCATTCCAGGAGACCACCAAAGTGTTAACCAATGCAGCAATTGCGGCAAAAGTTGATAACCTTATCGGTCTAAAAGAGAATGTTGTAATGGGTGGTAGAATTCCGGCTGGTACCGGTTTAAAGAAATATGACAATATCATTCTTGAGACAGAGGAGGTTGTAGAGGAATCTGTTGAAGAAGATGAAAAAATAGAGGAAAAAGAAGAAAAATAAATAATTATCAGGCTTGACAAAAATTTAGAATAATTCTATATTGAGAGTCTGAATTTTTAAGCACTTTGTATTTTAATGGAGGTAATTTAGTGCCAACAATAAATCAGTTGGTTAGAAAAGGTCGTAAGGTAATTGTTTCTAAAAACAAAGCCCCAGCATTGCAGGCATGTCCGCAGAAACGCGGTGTGTGCACTAGGGTTTATACAACTACACCTAAAAAACCAAACTCAGCATTAAGGAAAGTCGCTAGGGTGCGGCTGACAAACGGTATTGAAGTTACAGCATATATTCCTGGTGAAGGACACAACTTACAGGAACACTCTATCGTACTGATAAGAGGCGGAAGAATTAAAGATCTTCCTGGAGTACGTTATCATATTATCCGCGGTACACTTGATACCAGCGGTGTTGAAGAACGTAAAAAAAGTAGATCAAAATACGGCACTAAAAGACCAAAAAAATAGTAGAAAAAAATGAGAAAGAGAAGAGCAGAAAAAAGATATATTAAACCAGACCCAAGATATAATGATATATTGGTAGCTAAGTTTGTAAACTATTTGATGTGGGATGGTAAAAAATCTACTTCGAGAGAATTAGTATATCAGTCGTTTGATTTGATAGAAAAGAAAACAAAGAAACCTGCAATTGAGGTTTTTAAAAAAGCTGTTGATAATGTTCAGCCACTAGTCGAAGTGAGAAGCAGAAGAGTCGGCGGTGCAACTTATCAAGTTCCAATGGAAGTTAGACCTGAAAGAAGAATAGCTTTAGCTTTACGTTGGATCAGGAACTATTCGAGAGATAGGAAAGAAAAAACCATGGCTGCAAAATTATCAGGTGAATTGATTGCAGCAGCTAATGGCGAAGGAGCTTCAGTTAAGAAGAAGGACGATGTTCATAGGATGGCAGAGGCAAATAAAGCTTTTGCTCATTTCAAGTGGTAGATTGATAAAGTGATTGAGTGATGATGAGGATGAAAAGAGTAGATGGCTAGCAAAAGAGTAGATTTAGAAAAGGTAAGAAATATAGGTATTATGGCCCACATAGATGCGGGCAAAACTACCACAACAGAAAGAATTTTATACTATACCGGTAAATCACATAGAATTGGTGAAGTTCACGATGGCGCTGCAACTATGGATTGGATGGAGCAGGAAAAGGAAAGAGGAATCACAATTACAAGTGCTGCTACAACAGCATTTTGGCTTGGACATCAAATAAATATTATTGATACTCCCGGTCATGTTGATTTTACGGTAGAAGTTGAACGTTCTTTGAGAGTATTGGATGGTGCGGTTGCACTTTTTTGTGCCGTAGGCGGAGTTGAACCACAGTCTGAAACAGTTTGGCGTCAAGCAGACAAATATCAAGTTCCTAGAATTGCATTCGTAAATAAAATGGACCGAGTTGGTGCTGATTTTTATAATGCAGTAGAGATGATGAAAACAAGATTAGGAGCGAATGCAATTCCTATTACTTTACCGATTGGTGAAGGCGATTTGTTTTCCGGCGTAATTGATTTGATGACCATGAAAGCAAGAATGTATCACGAAGACACTCTGGGTGCTACATACGAGGATAATGATATTCCTTCAGATTTACTTCCGGTAGCTGAAAAGTATAGAACAATTATGCTGGAAGCGGTTTCCGACGTTGATGATACATTGTTGGAAAAATATCTTGAAGGCGAAGAGATCACCGAAGATGAAGTAAAGAGTGTATTGAAGATTGCAACTCAGGAATTAAAAATTACTCCGGTTTTATGCGGTTCTTCTTTTAAGAATAAGGGAGTTCAGAAATTACTTGATTCAATCGTGGAACTTCTTCCTTCTCCTGTTGATACAAAGGAACTTAAGGTTCATCATATTCACAGAGATGATGAAGTAATTAGAAAGATTGATACAAAAGAAAAATTCACTGCATTGGCATTTAAGATAATGACTGATCCGCATGTTGGTAAATTAACCTACATCAGAGTTTATAGTGGAAAATTAAAAGCGGGGTCATACATCTATAATTCTGTTTCCGATAAAAAGGAGCGAGTTGGTAGAATTCTTTTAATGCATGCAAACAAGAGAGAAGATCTTGCCGAAGTAAGAGCAGGTGATATAGCTGCAATTGTTGGATTAAAGCATACAAGAACCGGTGATACTTTATGTACTGATGATGATAAAGTTGTTCTGGAAAAAATGAAATTCCCTGAGCCGGTTATACAAATTGCTATTGAGCCGAAAACTAAAGCTGATCAAGATAAACTTTCCGATGCATTGGTTAAATTGTCTGATGAAGATCCGACATTTAAAGTTAAAGTTGATGACGAAACCGGTCAAACGTTAATTTCAGGGATGGGAGAACTTCATCTCGAAATTCTTGTTGATAGAATGAAGAGAGAGTTCAAAGTTGAAGCAAATATTGGTAAGCCTCAAGTTGCTTACAGAGAGACCATTACCCAAACAGTGCAGTCTGAAGGTAAATTTGTTAAGCAGAGCGGTGGTCGCGGTAAATATGGTCATGTTTGGATTGAGATGTCGCCGAACGAACCGGGTAAAGGATTTGAATTTGAAAATGCAATTGTTGGTGGTGTTGTTCCTAAGGAATACATTACTCCAGTTTCCCGCGGTATTGGTGATGCAATGAAAAATGGTGTTATTGCAGGATATCCGGTTGTTGATGTGAAAGTTAAACTTTATGACGGTTCGTATCACGATGTTGATTCCGATGAAATTTCCTTTAAAGTTGCCGGAGCGATGGCATTTAGAGAAGGAGCTAAAAAGGCAAAACCAGTTCTACTTGAACCGATGATGGAAATTGAAGTCACAACCCCGGAAGAATATATGGGGGATGTAATGGGAGATCTTAACTCTCGACGCGGTAAAGTTGAAGGATTTATTGCACGGAAAGATGCCCAAGTGATTAAAGCAAAAGTTCCTTTATCTGAAATGTTTGGATATGCAACCATACTAAGATCCATGACTCAAGGTAGAGCAATTTATTCAATGCAATTTGCGCACTATTCAGAGGTGCCAAAGTCAATTGCTGAGGAGATTTCTGAGAAATCTGCTATTAAAAAAGTCTGAAAGATAAATTAAAGTAATTAATCAAGAATAAAAATAATAAGGAGTATTCGATGGCGAAGGAAAAATTTGATAGGAGTAAACCTCACGTTAATATCGGTACAATCGGTCATGTTGATCATGGTAAAACCACATTAACAGCAGCTATCACAATGGCTCTTGCAAAGAAAGGTTTGTCTGAAGAAAGATCATTTGATAGTATTGATAACGCTCCAGAAGAAAGAGAAAGAGGTATTACAATTGCTACAGCTCATGTTGAGTATTCAACTGCTAACAGACACTACGCTCATGTAGATTGTCCTGGACATGCTGACTACGTTAAAAACATGATCACTGGTGCTGCCCAGATGGATGGTGCTATTTTGGTTGTAGCTGCAACTGATGGTCCTATGCCTCAAACAAGAGAGCATATTCTTTTAGCTCGTCAGGTAGGTGTACCTAGAATCGTAGTTTATTTGAATAAAGTTGATCTTGTTGATGATGAGGAATTGATTGAATTAGTTGAAATGGAATTAAGAGAATTATTAAGTGAATATGAATTTCCAGGTGATGAAATACCTATCATCAAAGGTTCAGCTCTTCAAGCTTTAGAAGCAGCTTCAAGTGACGCATCTGTAGATGACCCAAGATTGGATAGTATTTGGGAACTTATGGATGCAGTGGATGAATATATTCCTATACCTGAAAGAGATTCTGACAAACCGTTCTTAATGCCTGTTGAAGACGTATTCTCGATTACTGGTCGTGGTACTGTTGCTACCGGTAGAGTAGAGAGAGGCGAAGTTAAATTAAGTGAAGAAGTTGTTCTTCTTGGTTTAGGAATGAACAAGAAAACAGTTGTAACTGGTATTGAAATGTTCAGAAAAGAACTTGATTCAGCTATGGCTGGTGACAATGCTGGTATCCTTTTAAGAGGTATTGACAAAAATGAAATCCAAAGAGGTATGGTATTAGCTAAACCTGGTTCAATTACACCTCACAAATCATTTGAAGGTGAAGTTTATATCTTGTCAAAAGAGGAAGGCGGAAGACATACTCCTTTCTTCAATGGTTACAGACCACAGTTCTATTTCAGAACAACTGACGTAACCGGTATTGCAACTTTACCTGAAGGCACCGAAATGGTTATGCCTGGCGATAATGTTAAACTAAAAGTTGACATGATTTCTGAAATAGCTATGGACGAAGGTCTTCGTTTCGCTATTCGTGAAGGCGGTAGAACAGTTGGTGCTGGTGTTGTAACAAAAATATATGAATAATTAGATAGATAATAAAAATCCCGATTGAGTAAAACTCAATCGGGTTTAACTTTAAGGAGAGATAAATTGGCTGGTCAAAAGATAAGAATACGATTAAAATCATACGATCACATTTTAATTGATAAGTCAACTGAAAAGATTATTAAGACAGTTAAAAGCACCGGGGCGGTTGTTTCCGGTCCAATTCCGTTGCCTACAAGGCGGTCGGTCTATACTGTTTTACGCTCTCCTCATGTTGATAAAAAGTCAAGAGAACAGTTTGAAATTAGATCTCATAAGAGAATAATAGACATTCATAACTCTAACAATAAAACCGTCGATTCCCTAAGTAAATTGGATATACCGGCGGGTGTTGATATTGAGATTAAGTTATAAGGATTTGAATCATGCCAGGTATGTTAGCTAAAAAATTGGGAATGACAAACATATATTCGGAAGATGGAAGAGCTTTTCCGGTTACTGTTCTTGAAGTTGGACCTTGCAATGTGGTTGCAATTAAAACTAAAGAAAAAGACGGTTACGAAGCGCTTCAATTAGGGTTTGGGAAAAAGAAAGAAAAACATTTGAGCAAACCGCAAATTGAAAATTATAAAAAGTTAAAATTAACACCATCGGCTTATTTAAGAGAGTTCAAAAGTTTTGATATTTCTGAATATAAAATTGGTGATGTAATTACCGCCGATATTTTTGAAGAAGATGATGTTGTAAAAGTATCTGCAAAGAGTAAAGGTAAAGGTTTCCAAGGTGTTATGAAACGTCATGGTTTTGCTGGTGGTCAAAGAACTCACGGGCAAGGCGATAGAGAAAGAGCTCCTGGCTCAATCGGTCAAAGTTCTTATCCTTCTCGTGTTTTCAAAGGGATGAAAATGGGTGGAAGAACCGGACATAAAAGAATTACAACTTCCGGGTTAAAAGTTGTTAAAGTTATTAATGAAAAAAATCTTGTTTTAGTTAAAGGATCTGTTCCTGGAGCTATAAATACAATAGTAGAAATTAAAAAGTAATTGGTTAAATGATGAAGTTAGATGTTTATAAAATTGATGGCAATCAGTCTGGTGATTCAATAGAATTATCTGATGAAATTTTTGGTATTGAGCCGAATGATCATGTTATTTACTTAGCTGTTAAAGCTCATTTAGCTAATAGGCGCCAAGGAACTCATAAAACTAAAGAGCGAAGCGATGTAAGAGGCGGCGGAAGAAAACCGTGGAAACAAAAAGGAAGAGGTACGGCACGTGCCGGTACAACCAGATCTCCTATTTGGATTGGCGGTGGAACCATTTTTGGACCTAAACCGAGAAATTACAGACAAAAGCTGAATAAAAAGGTTAAAAGATTAGCTAGAAAATCTGCACTTTCGCATAAAGCTAAAGCTGAACAGATTATGGTTGTTGAAGATTTTAACTTTGAAGTTCCGAAAACAAAAGATTTTGAGAACATGCTTGATGCACTAAAGATAAAAGGTAAAAAAACACTTTTACTTACCCATGAGCGTCTAGAAAATGTTTATAAAGCTGGTAGAAATATTAACAAAGTTAATATACTTGAAGCTCAAAATGTATCGACATACGATCTTTTGAATAATCAGGTTCTACTATTACAGAAAAGTGCAGTTGACAAATTAGTTAGTTTATTCAATTAATATTTGATTGGTATTTAAGATGCATAATATTTTAATAAGACCTTTAGTTACTGAAAAAATGACCGAACTTATGGAAAGTGAAAATAAGTATGGTTTTATTGTTAATTACAATACAAATAAAATTGAAATAGCTAAAGCAATTGAGAAGAAATTTGAGGTGAACGTTGTTGCTGTTAATACTATTAGGTATAAAGGCAAAACAAAAACTCAGTTCACACGTAAAGGTAGATTCACGGGTAAAACACCGCGGTTCAAAAAAGCAATTATAACAATTAAAGAAGGTCAAACACTTGATCTTTTTGAAGAAATATAAAGTTTAGGAATTGGAGCTTAATTAGATGGCGATTAGAAAATTAAAACCAAATACACCTGGAACAAGATTTATGTCGATCTCTACTTTTGAAGAGATCACAAAAACCAAACCTGAAAAATCTTTAACAGTTGCGTTGAAGAAAAAAGGAGGAAGAAATAATCTTGGTAGATTGACCATGCGTCATCGAGGTGGCGGTCATAAAAGAAAATATAGAATGATAGATTTTAAAAGAGACAAATTTGGTGTCCCTGCAAAAGTATTTTCTATTGAGTATGATCCGAACAGGTCTGCCCGTATAGCATTGTTGCATTATGCCGATGGAGAGAAAAGATACATCATAGCTCCGAACGGATTAAAAGTTGGTGATGTTGTTGCTTCAGGTGAAGGTGTTGAAATTAAGATTGGTAACGCAATGAAACTAAAGGATATTCCTTTAGGAAGTCTAATTCACAATGTGGAATTAAAACCTGGTAAAGGCGGACAGTTAGGACGCTCAGCCGGCAATGCAATACAGCTTACTTCTAAGGAAGGTAATTATGCTCATTTGAAACTTCCCTCTGGCGAAGTTAGAATGGTTCACTTGGATTGTATGGCTACTTATGGTACTGTTGGTAATTCCGATCACATGAATATTAGTTTAGGCAAAGCAGGTAGAACAAGATGGTTAGGTTTTAGACCTAAAGTTAGAGGTGTTGTAATGAATCCTGTTGATCACCCGATGGGCGGCGGTGAAGGTAGAACCTCTGGTGGCGGTCATCCGGTATCTCCTTGGGGACAGCCTGCAAAGGGTCTTAAAACCAGAAAAAAAAGAAATCCGTCAGATAAATATATAATTAAACGAAGAACCAAATAGAGATTAACAAATGCCAAGATCAGTTAAAAAAGGTCCGTACATAGACGCAAAATTGGAAAAGAGAATTAAAGATTTGAATGCGAGCAACCAGAAAAAGATTATTAAAACATGGGCTCGTGCATGTACAATTTCGCCGGAATTTGTTGGACATACAATTGCAGTACATAATGGAAACAAGATGATCCCAGTTTATATTTCAGAGAACATGGTTGGTCATAAGTTAGGAGAATTCTCTCCTACAAGAATATTCAGGGGTCATCCGGGAACAAAAGCTGAAAAAGCAACAAGAGTTAGATAAAAATTTGAGTTAGGATAATAAATCAATGGAAGCTAAAGCAACACATAAATATTTAAGTTCATCTCCAAGAAAGATGAGATTGGTAATAGATCTGATAAGAGATAAATCTGTAGATCAGGCAATCGAGATTTTGCATTTTAGTACTAAGCATGCTGCTAAAGATGCTGAAAAAGTTTTACGATCGGCTGTTGCAAATCTTTTTAATAAAGATGAGGAATCGAATCATGAACCTTCAGATTTATTTGTAAAAGAGGTATTCGTAAATCAAGGTCCGACATTAAAAAGAATGTTGCCTGCTCCGATGGGAAGAGCGTACAAAATAAGAAAAAGATCTAATCATTTAACAATTGTAATAGCAAGTAAATAGTTTATTTAGGAGGAATTTTTGGGTCAGAAAGTTAATCCAATAGGTTTTAGAGTCGGTATTATTAGAGGATGGGAATCCAATTGGTATGAAAGTAAAAGTTATGCCGAAAAATTGAATGAGGATAAAAAGTTAAGATTATATATCCAGAATCGATTGAAAAAGGCAGGTATTTCAAGGATTATTATTGATCGTACTTCTAAAAACGTAGTGCTTACAATACATACTTCTCGTCCTGGTGTTGTTATAGGTAAGAGTGGTAAAGAGATAGCTCAACTTGAGCAGGAATTGAAAAGTATTACCGATAAAGAAGTTAAAGTTCAAATTTCTGAGATCAAAAGACCTGAATTAGACGCTTATTTAGTTGCTGAAAATATCGGACAGCAGATTCAAGGCAGAATCTCATTCAGAAGAGCTATGAAGCAGGCAATCACTTCTGCAAGAAGAATGGGAGCCGAAGGTATTAGAGTTATGTGTTCCGGTCGTTTAGGCGGTGCTGAAATGGCTAGGACAGAGCAATATAAAGAAGGAAAAATTCCTTTGCATACTTTAAGATCTGACATTGATTATGCAACCTTTACCGCTCAAACCATTTATGGTTCTATTGGTATAAAAGTTTGGATATGCAAAGGTGAAGTTTTAGGAAAAAGATTATCTGACTAAGAGTTTGAGGAGTATTTAGCATGTTAATGCCCAAAAGAGTAAAATACAGAAAATCACATAGAGGTAGAAGAAGAGGAAAAGCTTATCGCGGAAGCAGAGTTGCGTTTGGTGATTTTGGAATTAAGGCTACCGAGGCAGCTTGGATGACAAGCAGACAAATTGAGGCTTGCAGGGTCGCGATAACAAGAACTATGAAAAGAGACGGTAAGGTTTGGATACGTGTTTTCCCTGATAAACCGGTTTCAAAGAAACCTCTTGAAACAAGGATGGGTAAAGGTAAAGGAAATCCGGAATTTTGGGTTGCTGTTATTAAGCCTGGTAGAATTTTATTTGAGGTTTCCGGTGTGCCGAAAGAAATTGCAGTGAAAGCTTTTAGATTAGCCGGTAATAAATTACCATTTAAAACTAAATTCACAATGAGACCCGACTACGAGAATTAATTTAAGGTTTAGAGAATGAAAATTTATGAAATTCGTGAAATGACAAATGAAGAAATTATTAAGAGAATTGAAGAAGAAGAAAAAGGTTTAGTGGATCTCCGATTTCAGCATGCATTAAAAAATCTTACTAATACTGCAAAACTGAAATTAATAAGAAAAGATATCGCAAGAATGAAATCTGTTTTAAAAGAAAGAGAATTAGAAACTCAGAAATCGGCTGAAAGTAAATAAAAGGAAAATTTGGTAAGTGTTTATGGAAACAAGAGGCATAAGAAAAACTAGAACAGGTGTAGTAATTAAAAACGGTATGGATAAAAGCATTATTATTTCCATCCAAAGAAAAATAGCGCACCCTATTTATAAAAAATATTTTAAGAAAACAACCAACCTGGTGGCGCATGACGAAAACAACGAATGTAACATCGGTGATGTTGTCAAAATTATGGAAACCAGACCAATCAGTAAGAATAAAAATTGGAGATTGGTAGAAATTGTTGAAAAAGCTAAGTAATAGGCGCAGCAAGTAGGAGAATTTTGAGATGATTCAAGCAGAAACAAATTTAGTGGTTGCTGATAATTCAGGTGCTAAAAAAGTTAGATGTATAAAAGTTTTAGGCGGTAGTGGAAGAAAATATGCGAGTATTGGTGATCTGATAGTGGTTACGGTAAAAGCTGCAATTCCTAATAGTGGTATTAAAAAAGGGGAAGTTACTAGAGCTGTGATTGTAAGAACCAGTAAAGAAGTAAGACGCAACGATGGTTCCTATATACGGTTTGATGAAAATGCAGCGGTTCTTTTGAATGCACAGAATGAACCGATCGGAACTCGTATTTTTGGACCTGTTGCTAGAGAACTGAGAGATAAAAGATTTATGAAAATTATATCACTAGCACCGGAAGTGTTATAAAATAAGGATTTTATTAGATGAAGATTAAGAAAAATGATAATGTGATTGTTATTGCTGGCAACTATAAAGGAAGTACCGGAAAAGTATTAAAGGTATATCCGAAAATGAATAGAATTATCATCGAGGGTGTGAATCTTAGAAAGAGACACACAAAGCCGAGTCAGGCTAATCCTCAGGGAGGTATCATTGAAAAAGAAGCTCCAATTCATGTTTCGAATGTAATGTTGTTGGATCCAAAATCTAACGAGCCAACAAGAATTGGAACAAAAATTATTATTGATGATAAAACAGGAAAGAAAAAAAGAGCTAGAGTCAGCAAACTAAGTGGCGAGATGTTGTAATTACAATATTTAAGGATTTAAATTTATAATGGCGAAGAAAGAAGAAAATAAAAAAGTGACTAAGAAATCTAGTAGTAAAAAAGTTAAAGCTGAAAACAGTGAAACTAGATCTGTTAATATTCCATTAAGACTTTTTGAAAAATATAAGAGTGAAATAATTCCTCAGATGAGGGAAAAATTCTCTTATAAAAATGTGATGGAAGTTCCGAAGTTGGAAAAAATTGTTGTTAATATGGGTGTTGGTGAAGCAACAAACGATACAAAACTTTTGGAAACTGCAGTAAGAGACCTTGTAACAATAACAGGTCAGAAACCGCAGATCAGAAAAGCAAAGAAATCAATTTCTAACTTTAAGCTTCGTGAAGGGATGCCAATTGGCGCTAAAGTAACTTTGAGAAAACGTTATATGTACGAATTTCTTGATAGACTTATTTCGGTTGCTATACCTAGAGTAAGAGACTTTAGAGGTATTCCCGATAAATCTTTTGACGGTAGAGGAAATTATACTTTGGGAATAAAAGAACAGATCATATTCCCTGAAATAGATGTTGATAAAGTAAACAAAGTTATCGGTATGGACGTAACTTTTGTTACAACTGCAAAAACTGACAATGAAGCATACGAACTGCTTTTAGCATTCGGTATGCCGTTTAAGAAAAAATAAATTTAGGTAAGGTTTTTTTATGGCAAGAAAATCAATAATAGCTAGAGAAGCAAAACGACGTAAAGTTGTTGAAAAATATGCTGAAATAAGAAAAGAACTGAAAGAAAAAGGTGATTACGAAGGTCTTCAGAAATTACCAAGAAATGCTTCTCCGGTTAGATTAAGAAACAGATGCATGATGACAGGAAGATCTAGGGGTTATTACAGAAAATTTGGAATTTCAAGGCTGGTTTTTAGAGAAATGGCTTTAAAAGGTGAAATTCCAGGAATTAAAAAATCTAGTTGGTAAAATAGTAGGAGAATTGAAATGCCAGTTACTGATCCAGTTGCTGATTTTTTAACAAGAGTTAGAAATGCTGCAAAAGCGAAAAAGAGATTTGTTGATATTCCGGCTAGTAATATGAAAAAAGGTATTGCGGAAATATTGAAAGAATCAAAGTTTGTAAGAGATTACAACATAATTGAAGATAATAAGCAGAATGTGATAAGAGTTCACTTGAAATATGTTGATGGTATACCGTCAATTACAGGTTTAAAAAAAATAAGCACACCGGGCTTAAGAAGATATGTTGATAAAGATAATATCCCTCGCGTTCTTAACGGATTGGGTATTGCAATTATTTCAACATCGCAAGGCTTGGTTACAGACAAGCAGGCAAGAAAGGCAGCCATTGGCGGTGAAGTTATTTGTCACATTTGGTAAAATATTTGAACGGAGAGATTAAGTGTCACGAATAGGTAAAAAACCAGTAAATATTAAAGATATTACTTTTACTCAGAATGGTAGAAACATTACTGTTAAAGGTAAATTAGGCGAATTATCGATGTCCTTGCCTAATAACATAGAAGTTGAAGTTCATGAAGATGAAATTGCAGTAACGAGACCTAATGATCAGAAACAGAATAGAGCTTTACATGGTTTAACACGTGCTTTATTGCAGAATATGGTAACCGGTGTTACGGAAGGTTATACCAAAACGTTAAATATAGTTGGCGTTGGTTATAAAGCTGAACTTAAAGGTAAAAATTTGTTGTTAACTATTGGTTATTCACATCCAATTTACTTTGCTCCTCCGGATGAAATAACTCTTGAAGTTCCGACAACAACACAAATTATTATCAAAGGAATTGATAAAGAATTAGTTGGACTTGTTGCAGCAAAGATTAGGTCATTCAGAAAACCTGAACCTTATAAAGGAAAGGGTATTAAATATAGTGACGAAATTATTGTTAAAAAAGCTGGTAAAACTGCTGGTTAATTTTTAGGATTAGGAGATTTGAGTTAAAAAATGTTAAAAAGAGACAAACAAAGAAAAACACGTAGAATATTAAGAGTACGAAAAAATATTTTTGGAACTAGCGATAAACCTCGTTTAACTGTATTTAGAAGTTTGAATCATATGTATGCCCAATTGATTGATGATACTCAGGGTAAAACATTGGTTTCGGCATCAACTTTATCTAAAGAAATTGCTGATGCTGTTAAAGAAGCTAAATCAAAAACTGAAAAAAGTAAATTGGTCGGTGAACTGATCGGTAAAAAAGCAGTTGAACTTAAAATTGAAAAAGTTGTTTTTGACCGAGGTTTGTTTGCTTATCATGGTAGAGTTAAAGCAGTAGCCGATGGCGCTAGAGAAGCCGGATTAAAGTTTTAAAGTTAGCCGGATCGTCTAATGGTAGGACTACGCCCTTTGGAGGCGTCTGTAGAGGTTCGAATCCTCTTCCGGCTGCATTCTAAAAAGAATTTGTTAATAAGGGAGTGAAAATTGAAGCCTAAAAAAGTGACTAATGTTGATGGATTAAAAGAAAAGGTTGTGCATATAAACCGCGTTGCTAAGGTGGTTAAAGGTGGTAGAAGATTCAGCTTCAATGCCATTGTTGTTGTTGGCGACGGAAAAGGAAAAGTTGGTGTTGGACTTGGAAAAGCAAACGAAGTTACGGATGCTATTTCTAAAGGAATAGATGATGCAAGGAAAAACGTAAAAGTAATTCCGATAATTAAGGGAACAATTCCTCACCAAATTATTGGCAAATACGGAGCGGGAAGAGTTCTGTTAAAACCTGCTTCTCACGGAACTGGCGTTATTGCCGGCGGTGGAGTTAGAGCGGTACTTGAAGCAGCAGGAATACAAGATATTCTTACAAAATCTTTAGGTTCCAGCAACTCTCACAATCAAGTTAAAGCAACTTTGAACGGATTGTTGAATTTGATAGATGCACGAAAAATGGCGGCTAAAAGAGGCATGGAAGTTAGCGAATTGTTTAATGCCTAATTGAGGAAAACGATGACAAAAAAATTGAACATAACACAAGTTAAAAGTATTATTGACAGACCTAAGAAACAAAAGCTTACTATTGAAGCGCTTGGCTTAGGTAAACCGAACAATAGTA
Organism: Chlorobiota bacterium; assembly: GCA_013151565.1. GTDB lineage: Bacteria > Bacteroidota > Ignavibacteria > Ignavibacteriales > Melioribacteraceae > SZUA-22. The sequence continues at coordinate 5,660 of JAADIB010000252.1, read as the reverse complement.
TAATTCATAACGATACTCCTCAGATTAGAGGAATGGTAAAAGTAGTATCGCATTTAGTAAAAGTTGAAGAAATTGAAGAATAGGGAATTTGATGGATATTTTAAGTAATCTTAAAAGTGCAAAAGGAGCTACAAAACCGAGAAAGCGAATAGCGCGCGGTGAAGGTAGCGGACGCGGCGGGACTGCAACAAGAGGTAGTAACGGACAAAAATCAAGATCGGGTTATAAATATCGTGCATGGTTCGAAGGCGGACAGATGCCACTTCAAAGAAGAGTTCCTAAAAAAGGATTCAATAGCCCGTTCAGAGTAAGTTATCAGGCAGTTAATGTATCAAGCTTGCAGAAATTAATAGATGAGAAAAAAGTAGAAGAAGGCGTTATAAATGCAGCTGTACTTTATAAAAATGGAATGATTTCAAAAGCTGTTAGCCCATATAAAATTTTAGGCAATGGTGAAATTACATCCAAAGTTGAAGTTGAAGCTCATGCGTTTAGTAAATCTGCAAAAGAAAAAATTGAAAATGCTGGCGGAACAATCAAAGAGATGAAAGATTAATGGCGAATTTACAAGAAACATTTCGGAATATTTTCAAAATACATGAGCTTCGTCAGAGGATTCTCTATACTTTAGCTCTGTTAGTAGTTGTAAGAGTTGGTGCTCATATTACCTTACCTGGAGTAGATTCATATTTGTTATCTGAAGCGATGGCAAATAAAACATCGGATAACTTGTTAGGTTTATATGATCTTTTTGCCGGCGGTGCATTTAGAAATGCAGCAATTTTTGCGCTTGGAATTATGCCTTATATCAGTGCTTCAATTATTTTACAGTTAGGCGGCGCTGTAATTCCTTACTTCCAAAAACTTCAAAGAGAAGGGGAAGAGGGAAGAAAGAAGATTACTCAGTTAACACGTTATGGTACAGTAGCTATTTCGTTTTTCCAAGCTCTTGGTGTTGTTACCGGTGTTATTAATAATTTATCGTTCAACGGTGTTCCTGTTGTTCCGGCTGAAGTTCAAGGTTTTGGTTTTATTTTTACATCTGTAATGATTCTAGTTGCAGGTACAGTTTTTATGATGTGGATAGGTGAGCAGATAACTGATAAAGGGATTGGTAACGGTATTTCATTGATAATATTTATCGGTATCATTAACAGATTTCCGTTTGCGGTATTGGATGAATATCGTCTTATTGCATCCGGGACAAGAAATATTGTTATTGAAATTGTAATACTAACACTCATGGTTTTAATTATTGCCGGTATAGTTCTGGTAACAGAAGGAACACGAAGAATTCCGGTTCAATATGCAAAGCGTGTTGTCGGCAGAAAAGTTTACGGAGGAGTAACACAGTATATTCCATTAAAAGTGAACACTGCAGGCGTGATGCCTATCATTTTTGCTCAGGCAATTATGTTTATTCCGAGTACAGTATTATCATTTTTCCCTGATAATGAATTTTTGCAGTCTGTTTCTGCACATTTTAATTATACGTCATTTACTTATTCATTTATCTACGGATTGATGATTGTGTTCTTTACTTATTTTTATACGGCAATTGCGTTTAATCCGCAGGATGTTGCTGAAAATATGAAAAAGCAGGGTGGGTTTATTCCCGGGATTAGACCGGGTAAACAAACATCTGAATTTATTGACAATATTCTTACTAAGATTACACTGCCCGGATCAATATTTCTGGCATTGATAGCAATTATGCCGGCTTTTATTTCTAAGCTTGGCGTGTCGGGAAGTTTTGCTCAGTTTTTTGGCGGAACAAGTTTGTTAATTATTGTTGGTGTAGCTTTGGATACTCTGCAGCAGATTGAATCCCATTTGTTGATGAGACATTATGACGGGTTCATGAAATCTGGTAAAATGAGAGGACGAAGAGGCGGTGGTATATAATTGATTTTAATAAAATCAAAAAGAGAGATTGATTATATACGCGAAAGTTGTCAGATTGTAGCTGAAACCTTGCAATTAGTTAAGCGATATACGAAACCCGGGGTTTCTACTTTAGAGCTTGATAAAATTGCTGAGGATTGGATAAGAAGTAATGACGCGGTTCCTGCTTTCAAAGGTTATAAGCAGTATGGAGTAATGGACTTTCCGGGTACGATATGTGCATCGATTGATGAGGTTGTTGTTCACGGAATTCCAAGTAACAGAGTTCTTAAAGAAGGTGAAATATTTTCTGTAGATATCGGGGTAATTAAAAATAATTATTACGGCGATGCGGCTTTATCCATAGCGATTGGTGATATTTCAAAAGAGAAAAAAAAATTGATGGATGTTACTGAAAAATCTCTTTACAAAGGAATTGAAGTTGCTAAAGTAAATAACCGTATCGGTGATATTTCAGCAGCAGTTCAAGATTATGTTGAAAGTTTTGGATTTTCAATTGTTCGAGATCTTTGCGGTCATGGTGTTGGAAAAAAGCTTCATGAGGATCCGCAGATTCCAAATTTTGGAAGGAAAAATACTGGTCCTCTGATAAAGAACGGAATGACATTGGCAATTGAGCCTATGGTGAATACAGGAACGTATAAAGTAAATGTTGAAAAGGATGGTTGGACGGTTGTGACAGCTGATAGAAAACCATCAGCTCATTTTGAGCATTCAATTGCAATAATTAATGGTAAACCAGAAATATTAACGGTTAATTAGTATGGCTAAACAAGGACCAATAAAAATTGACGGAGTTGTAACGGAAACGTTACCTAATGCTAATTTCAAAGTTAAATTAGATAACGGTCATATAATATTAGCTCATATTTCCGGGAAAATGAGAATGCATTTTATAAAAATTTTAGTTGGTGATAAAGTAGCTGTTGAATTATCACCTTATGATTTGAATAAAGGTAGAATTACTTACCGATATAAATAGTTGAGGATAAAGATGAAAGTTCGTGCATCAGTTAAGAAAATGTGTGATAATTGTAAAATCATTAAACGAAAAGGAACTGTTCGTGTGATTTGTAAAAATCCAAAACACAAACAGCGCCAAGGATAATTTAGGAGGTAACTAGTTTGGCTCGTATCGCAGGAATTGATTTACCAAAACAGAAGAAAGTTTATATAGGGTTAACCTATATTTATGGTATTGGTCAGCACACAGCAGTTGAAATTCTGAAAAAAGCTAATATAGATGCTGATAAGAAAATTGCTGATCTGACAGAGGAAGAAGTAGCCGCAATTCGTTCGGTTATGACCTCTGAATATAAAGTTGAAGGTGCTTTAAGAAGTGAAGTTCAGCAGAATATCAAAAGGTTAATGGACATTGGTGCTTACAGGGGATTACGTCATCGTAGAGGTTTACCTGCTCGAGGACAAAGAACCAAAACAAACGCTAGAACAAGAAAAGGTAAGAGAAGAACTGTTGCTGGTAAGAAAAAAACACCAGGGTTGAAATAAGTAGCTAATATAAAAGGAGTATAGTTTTGGCAAAAGCTGTTAGAAAAATTAAAAAGAAAATTCATGTTGATTCTATAGGAGTTGCTCATATTAAAGCAACTTTCAATAATATCATTGTGACGATTACTGATGTTTATGGAAATACAATTTCATGGTCATCTGCAGGTAAAAACGGATTCAAAGGATCAAGAAAAAATACACCCTTTGCATCTCAAGTAACAGCCGAAGGTGCTGCAAAAGAAGCTTATGATCTGGGTTTGAGAAAAGTTGATGTTTTTGTTAAAGGACCTGGTTCAGGAAGAGAAGCAGCAATTCGTGCATTAAATACTGCGGGGCTACAGATTTTGTCCATTAGAGATATTACACCAATACCGCACAATGGTTGTAGACCACCGAAACGTAGAAGAGTATAAAGGGAGAAGATTAGATGGCAAGATATACAGGCCCAAGTTGTAAACTGTGTCGAAGAGAAAAACAAAAATTATTTTTAAAAGGTTCAAAGTGTCATTCTGAACGTTGTCCTTTAGAAAGCAAAAATTATGCTCCTGGACAGCATGGTTTAAGCAGAAGAATGAAATTTTCTGAATACGGCGTTCAGTTACGAGAAAAACAGAAAGTTAAAAGAATTTACGGATTATTGGAATCTCAGTTTCACTCCTATTTTATTAGAGCTAATAAGCAAAAAGGCGTTACGGGTGAAAACTTGATTCAATTACTTGAGAGTAGACTTGATAATGTTGTTTACCGTTTAGGATTTGCTCCATCAAGAAAAGCTGCTCGTCAGTTAGTCCTTCACAGACATTTACAAGTCAATGGCAGAACTGTAAACATTCCCTCGTATATTTTACAGCCGGGTGATGTTATTGCAGTTCGTGAAAAAAGTAAAAAGTTAGATGTAATTCATAATACATTAAGAAGAACAAAAGATAATGTTTATGAGTGGCTGCAAGTGGATAAGGCTGCATTGAGCGGAACTTTTATGGATGTTCCTGCACGCGAAGATGTACCTTTAGTAGCTAATGAACAATTAATTGTTGAATTATACTCTAAGTAATTAATAATTTTAAGAAGAGGAATTAGATGAGTTATCCGTTTATAAAAATGCCGGATGGTGTGATTTTAGAAGAGGCGTCATCGTCAGATAAGTTTGGCAAATTTGTCGTTCAACCCTTAGAGAGAGGTTTTGGAGTAACTCTTGGAAATGCCTTTCGAAGAGTTTTACTATCATCAATAGCTGGCAGTGCTATCACTGCAGTTAAGTTTGATGGTGTTTTACATGAATTTACTAGTATTCCCGGTGTTGCAGAAGATGTTACTGAAATTATTTTAAATCTCAAAAAAGTAAGATTTAAAATCCTTAATAAAAAAGCCAACAAAATGGAATTGTCCATGTCTGGCGCTGGTAATGTAACTGCAAAAAATATTCAGGAACAATGCGCTGATATTGAAATATTAAATCCTGATCAACACATTGCAACATTAAATGATGATGCAAAATTTGAAATGGAAATTAGATTCGGTTTTGGTAAAGGATATATTCCTGCAGCGGAACAAAACGTTGCTGACCGTACAATTGGTCTTATCATGATCGATTCAATCTACACACCAATTACAAAAGTAACTTACGATGTTACGAATGTAAGAATTGGTGAAAGTAATGATTATGAACAACTTGCACTTGAAATTCACACTGACGGTTCAATTACTCCGGAAGATGCACTTTCGAATGCAGGACAAATTTTAAGAGATCACATTAATTTATTTATCAATTTTGATGTTGAACAAGAAGAAGAAAAAATTGAAACTGAAATTGATGTTGAAGCTGAAAGAATTAAAAAGATTTTATTAACAAGCGTAGATGATCTTGAACTTAGTGTTAGATCTCATAACTGTTTGAAAGCGGCAGAGATAAAAACATTAGGTGACCTTGTTAAAAAAGATGAAAGCGAAATGCTTAAGTTCAGAAATTTTGGTAGAAAATCTCTATCGGAACTGACCGAGATAGTTGAAATGTACGGCCTGGAATTTGGAATGGACGTGGATAAGTATATAAACTATAATAGTGAAAACAATTAAATTTTATTGATAAGGTAGAGTATCATGAGGCATAGAGTTAAAGGACGTAAATTAAACAGAACTGCTTCGCATCGCGCGGCAACTTTAAGAGCATTAGCTACTGCTTTGTTAAGAGAAAAAAAGATTCAGACTACACTTGCAAAAGCTAAAGAAACAAGAATGTTTGTTGA